>JBJTMA010000055.1:0-5760 GCA_046063295.1 Novosphingobium sp. | reverse complement strand
TCGCGTCGATCGGGGTCACCGGGTGACCATCAGCAGGCAGGTGCCGAAGAACAACAGGCCAATTCCCGCAAGAACCAGCACCGCATACCAGCAGCCGCTCCAGCCGCTACGTTCGGCCGGTTCCGGCATTTCGGGGTCGCTCATGCGGCAGCTCCTGCAAATGGGCCTAGCGGCGTGGATCGGTGATTCCGGCGGGCGTAGAGGGCAATCGCACCCGCGACTATCATCGCGAGGCTCAGCCATTGGTAGGCCGAGTATCCGGCAAAGACCTTTTCCGTGACCCGCAGTTCTTCAGTCAGCGCGCGGAACGCTCCGTAGACCACCAGATACAGCGCGAAGAGCCGGCCCTGAAGCATTCCGCGCCGCAGCAACAGCATCCCGCCAAGCCCGGCAATCACGTTGAATGCCGCCTCGATCAGCGCGGCGGGATAGCGCGATACCCCGTCCGCCGCGATCATGGCGATGCCGCCCTGCATCGGCACACCCAGGCAGCAGCCGGTGAACCAGCAGCCAAGCCGCCCGGTAGCGATCGAGAAAGGCAGGATCACCGCAAACCGGTCATTGGGGGGCAGGCGGTAACCCAGCAGCGGCTTGCATGCTTCTGCAACGATGAAACCGAACAGCAGGGCGCCGACGATCGAGCGTCCCGACCACAACAGCACCGTCCAGTCCGGAACCGGGCGCAGCGGCCACAGCGCATCGCCGAAGAGCACCGCAATCTTGGCGCCGATCAAAGCGGCGAATATCGTGATCGCCTGAAGCCGCCAGTAATCGCGCTTTTCGGGGTTCGAATAGTGCGAGGTCGGGCGGAAAAACACGAACAGCGCACCGCCGAGCAGGATCAGCAGCACATAGCTGGCGTGGAGGCTCTGATCGAGGCTCACCCAAATCCTCCGCGTTGCCAGGTAATCACCGCGAACCCCGCGAAGCAGACATAGCCAAGGAAATGCAGCCGACGTTCATGGTGCGGCAGCGGGCCGTGGAAGCGCAACTCATCGATCAGGGCGGCGAGGGCAAACACTGCCAGCGCCGCGATCGCAAAGCTCGTTCGACCGGTGAGAAGGGCCCACAGCAGAACGGGCAAGGACAGCGCGGCAGCCGCGTGGAAGCACTGCTCGGCAAACGGAACCCGCCGCGCTTTTTCATGGAGCCAGCCATCATAGGCAGCGACAGAGAGATAGGGCGCAAAGCTGGCGAAGATCAGCCACCGGTCAGCCGTCATGGTGCTTCGTCTCCCCGCTCCATTGGGTGGTCTAGCGCAAGGTCGCGGTCGTGAACAAGCGCTGCCACAAAAGATGCGTGGGCAGGTAGACCGCCAGGCACAGGAGTAACCATGACGCAAAGGCATGCGCCGCTGGCACCCCGTCAAGCACGATGCCGCGGTTTGGCCAGGCGTTCACGTAGTTGAGGTTTTGCGCACCGCCCAGCCACCACGAAAGCCCGATCGCCCCGGCCGCCACGGCCGTCTGCAATGGCAGTGCGCGGGGATCATAGCCGCGGCGCCGCAAGTACAGGACCAGCAGCACGGGCAGCACGAGATGGAACAATGACAGCACGCGCGCCGCCGCCGTGACAGATTGGTCCCACAGATAGGCAGTGCCGCCATGCAGGCTGTGTCCGCTAAGGGCGGTCCAGCCCAGATCGGCAAGCCACAGCAAGCCAATGGCCGGTGCGCCGAGCGCCTGCGCACTCAGCAGCAACCGGTTGTCGGTCAGCACTCCAAGGCTGGCCAGCAGCACGCCAAGATCGCACAGCTGGAGGAAATGCAGCGCACCGTAGGCCTGGGCGTATACCGGGATGTAGACCGCCAACCACAGGATCGCGGCGATCCGCGCCGCGGTGGGCATCGTCCCGCTCAAGGCAGAAGCAGCGTCGATCCGGTGGTTTTGCGCGCCTCCAGGTCCCGGTGGGCCTGCGCGGCTTGGGTGAGTGGATAGGTCTGGCCGATCGTGACCTTGATCTTGCCACTGCCGACCATTTCCCACAGCTTGCGCGAACCGCCCATCGCCTCGGCGGGTTCGCGGTAATAATCGAACAGCGTCATCCGGGTGACCCACAGCGAGCCGTTCTGCGCGAGCACACCCATGTTCACGCCGGTAACCGGGCCGCTGGCATTGCCGAACGAGACGATCTTGCCGCGCCGCCGGACCGACTTGAGCGTCGCCTCCCACATCGCCGCGCCGACTCCGTCGTAGCTCACCGCGACGCCTTCGCCGCCGGTGGTCTCGCGGACCTTGGCGGGCAGCTCGGGATCGCTCGAGAGGAACATGACTTCGGCTCCGGCCTCGCTGGCGAGCGCCTTCTTCTCTTCGCTGCCGACCGTGCCGATCACCCGCACCCCGCGCGCCTTGAGCCATTGCACCAGCAGCAAGCCCACGCCGCCCGCCGCTGCCGGGACCAACGCCCATTCGCCGGCATCAAGCGGAGCGCAGCGTTCGGCCAACGCTTCCACCGTCGCGCCCTTGAGGAACACCGCGGCGGCGGTCTGACTGTCGACGTCTTCGGGCAGCGGGAAATACTGCATGGCGTTGGCAATCCGCGCGGTGGCGTAGGCACCGAGTGCGCCGAAAGTCACCGCGCGCTGACCCGGCTTCAGATGCGTCACACCTTCGCCGACCGCTTCGACCACGCCGGCGGCTTCCATGCCGATCCCGGTCGGCATCGCCGCGGGATAGAGTCCGGTGCGGAAATAGGTGTCGATGTAGTTGAGCCCGACCGCTTCGTGCCGGATCAGGATCTCGCCCGGGCCAGGGGCGGGAAGGTCGACCTCTTTCCACTGAATGACTTCGGGGCCGCCGGTCTGCTCGATGAAGGCTTGGGTCGCGCGCATGTTAAGACTCCTTTCTTGCTGATCTAGCGCGGATTGGGTGCGCGGCAAGCTGCGGACTTTCCTACACCGGCCATTCGGCGCTATCGCTCGGGCTATGCAGCCTGAATTCTGTCTTTCCGAAGCCGTTTCGGGCGATGTGTATGGCGATGCGGATCAGGGTCGAATTTTGCTTCTGGACATTGTCCATTGTGTCCATTCGTTCAGGCTGACCGGTTGATCGATGAACCGCACTTTGCAAGCAGAGCAAAGCTGCTAGCCTCGTGCAGAATCCAATCAGGAGCTTTCATGCGCCATTTTGTGCCCCTCGTCCTGCTTTCCCTCGCCGCACCACTGCTTGCCCAGGGGCCTGCGCCGATCGATCCGATGATGAACGACAAGGTTCCGAGCTATGACTGGGTGCGTCCGCAGGCCGACTACGTGCGCCGCACGGTCATGGTGCCGATGCGCGACGGGACCAAGCTCTACACCGTGATCGTGTTCCGCAAGGGCACGAAAGATGCGCCGATCCTGCTCAGCCGCACACCCTACGACGCCGATGGTGCGACCAGCCGCAACCGCAGCCAGAAGATCGAGGAAGTGCTGCCGGTGATGGACGCGCCGTTCGTCAACGATGGCTATATCCGGGTCTACCAGGACGTACGCGGGCTGCATAAGTCTGAGGGCGACTATGTGATGGTGCGGCCGCTGTCGGGCCCGCTCAACAAGACCGGGATCGATAATTCGACCGACGCTTACGACACGATCGACTGGCTCACCAAGAACGTGCCCGAGGCCAACGGCAAGGTTGGGATCATCGGTTCGAGCTACCTCGGTTTTACCTCGCTGATGGCGCTGATCGATCCGCACCCGGCGCTGAAGGCCGCGGTGCCGCAATCGCCGATGGTCGACGGCTGGATGGGCGACGACTGGTTCCACAACGGCGCATTCCGCACCTTCGGCTTCGATTATGATTTGGGCCAGACCGTGAAGGACGGTGGCGGCAATGTGCCGGTTGGGACCGGGGACGAATACCAAACCTACCTCGACGCGGTCTCATCGGGCGGGTTCGCTCGTTTTTGGGGGATCGACCAGCTCCCGACAGTGCGCAAGATCATCGCGCACCCGGCCTATGATGAATACTGGCAGGAACAGGCGGTCGACAAGCTGCTCGCGAAGCGCAAGCTGACCGTGCCCACATTGGTGATGCTCGGCCAGTGGGACCAGGAAGACAGCTACGGCGCCCCGGCAGTATACAAGGCGGTGAAATCCGCGCAGCCTGATGCACCGATCACGCTGGGGATCGGGCCCTGGCGCCATTCGGGAACGAACTACGTCGGTTACCAGCTCGGCCCGCTTACCTTCGAGGGCGATACCGCGCTGCAATTCCGCTTGAACTGGATCAAGCCGTTCTTCGACTGCCGGCTCAAGACCAATCCGGCGCCGTGCAAGGCAATGCCCGCTGCGATTACCTACGCAACCGGTACCAACAAGTGGGAGACCGACGCAAAGTGGCCTGCGGGGAGCGAAACGCCGATCTACCTTACCGACAAGTTCGGGCTCAGCTTCGCCAAGCCGGCGAATGGCGGCAGTGACAGCTATGTTTCAGACCCGGCAAAGCCGGTGCCGTTCATCCCGCGCCCGGTTCATATGGACGGCGATGCCTGGCGCACCTGGCTGGTGCAGGACCAGCGTTTCGTCGAAGGACGGCCGGATGTGCTGAGCTACTCCTCCGAAGTGCTCACCCAGCCGGTCCACGTCAAGGGCGCGCCGCGGGTGGATCTCCATGCCGCGACCAGTGGGCAGGATAGCGACTGGGTGGTCAAGCTGATTGACGTCTATCCGGCAGAGTACACCGTCAACCCCGAGCTTGCCGGATACGAACTGGGCATCGGGATCGAGATCTTTCGCGGACGCTATGTCAGCGGGTTCGCTACCCCCGCACCGCTGAAGCCGGGCAAGACCTATAGCTTTGGCTGGTCGCTGCCCAACGTGAACCATGTTTTCCTGCCCGGGCATCGGATCATGGTGCAGGTCCAGTCGAGCCTCTACCCGCTCTACGATCGCAATCCGCAGACCTGGGTGCCATCGATCTTCGACGCGCCAGCGGGCGCCTACAAGAAGGCGAACCAGACGGTGCACTGGGGCGGGGCCGATGCCAGCGCGGTCTATCTGCCGATCGCGCAGGATTGACCGCATCCCGTCGCCAAGTAATGTCCGGGTGGCAATACTTGGGGCGGGGGCACTGGCTACATGCGAATTGGAAAGTGGGTGGTAATTGCCGCAATTGCGGCTTCGCAAGTTACACTCTGCAATAGTGCTCAGGCACAGGCAGCATTCCTGATCCTCAACACGATCAATTCGCTGGGCAGCATGCCGAGTGACGTGGCCTGCCAGAAGGGTACGCCGTTTCCGCCGAACGCGATCGCGGCCACGCGGCAAGTGGCCATGCTTCAGATGCAGGCTTACTGGAATACCGTGATCTCCGGCGGCGTGCCGCTCGATTCCTTCCTGCTCAACAAACGCACCCGCTGGACCTGGGGTGCGACCGTACTCGACAAGAAAACACTGGCGACGCTGAAGGATCCTTTCGCCGTTTCCGGCAACAGCATCGTGCTCGATCCGTTGGGATACGCCCTGTCCGGTGACGGCACGACTGCTCTGGGCCAGTGGCGGGTGCGCGACGCGAGTGGTTCGGTCGTGGGGACTTACCAGGCCAGTTTCGACATGACCAAGGAGCATCCGCGTATTTCGACACTCGAGCTGGTCGACGCGAAGACCTGGATCGATCCGGTGGCGCAATATTGCCATGCGCCAGGCGATGTGATCGGCTACCGGCTCAAGCTGGCGCGTGAAGCGACAGCCTTTGCCGCCCCCCGGCTGGCTTCCGCGCAGCAATCGGAAGTCTCGGCCCGGGCCAAGGCCGAAAAAGCCAGGGCTGCCGCTGCGGCGGC
>JBJTMA010000054.1:0-3628 GCA_046063295.1 Novosphingobium sp. | reverse complement strand
CGGGCGCACAGCTCCGCCAGCTCGGTGGAGGTTGTAATCAGGGGATGTATCTTCATCGGACTTTTCTGTAGTTGGGCCCGTGCGAGCCCTCGGCTTGACAAATCTGCGGCTATCGCCTGTTAGCCGCGCTTTCGCCCCTGCCTGAAATGGGGCCGCTTGGAAAGAGTTTCGATGCACTTATACCGTTCCCACACCTGCGGTGCGCTTACCGCTGCCGAAGTTGGCCAGACGATCCGCCTGTCGGGCTGGGTTCACCGCAAACGCGATCACGGCGGCGTGCTGTTTGTGGACCTGCGCGATCATTACGGAATGACCCAGATCGTTGCCGACAGCGATAGCCCTGCGCTCGCGGTTCTCGACAGCCTCAGGGTTGAAAGCGTGGTCACCATCGATGGCGAGGTAAAGGCGCGTTCGGCATCGACCGTGAATGCCAACCTGCCGACCGGCGAGATCGAAGTCTATGCCCGCGGCGCAACGGTGCTGAGCCGCGCCGAGGAGCTGCCGCTGCCGGTGGCGGGTGAGCAGGAATACCCGGAAGACGTGCGCCTGCGCTACCGCTTCCTCGACCTGCGGCGCGAGACGCTGCACGCCAACATCATGACCCGCACCGCGATGATCCGTGAAACGCGCCGCGCGATGGAAGAGATCGGCTTTACCGAATTCTCGACCCCGATCCTTACCGCCAGCTCGCCCGAAGGCGCGCGCGACTTCCTGGTACCGAGCCGCATCCACAACGGCAAGTTCTTCGCGCTGCCGCAGGCGCCGCAGCAGTACAAGCAGCTGCTGATGGTTGCCGGGTTCGACCGCTATTTCCAGATCGCGCCTTGCTTCCGCGACGAGGACCCGCGCGCCGACCGGCTGCCGGGCGAATTCTACCAGCTCGACCTAGAGATGAGCTTCGTTACCCAGGAAGAGGTCTGGGATACGATGGAGCCGGTAATGGCGGGGATCTTCGAGAAGTTCGCCAATGGCCGCAAGGTTACCCCGGCGGGCCAGTTCCCGCGCATTCCCTATGCCAAGGCGATGCTCGACTACGGCACCGACAAGCCGGATCTGCGCAACCCGCTGATCGTCCGCGACGTCACCGAGGAATTCCGGACGTCAGGCTTTGGCCTGTTCGAGCGGATCGTCGGCGATGGCGGCACCGTTCGCCTGGTTCCCGCGCCGAACACCGCCGGACTCAGCCGCAAGTTCTTCGACGAGATGAACGAGTGGGCGCGCAGCGAGGGCCATGCCGGCCTTGGCTATGCCACCCGCAAGGACGGCGTGTTCGGGGGTCCGATCGCCAAGAACCACGGCGAGGACAGGATGGCTGCGCTGTGGGACAGCCTTGGCCTTGGTCCCGACGACGGCGCGTTCTTCGCCGCGGGCAAGGAAGAGCAGGCGGCCAAGCTCGCCGGTGCGGCGCGCGTGCGGGTCGGCGACCAGCTCGAGCTTTCCGAACAGGACGCGTTCCGCTTCTGTTGGATTATCGACTTCCCGTTCTACGAATGGGACGAGGACAACAAGAAGCTCGACTTCGCGCACAACCCGTTCTCGATGCCGCAGGGCGGGCTGGAAGCGCTGGAGACGCAGGAGCCGCTCTCGATCAAGGCGTACCAGTACGACATGGTCTGCAATGGCTATGAGCTGGCCTCGGGCTCGATCCGCAACCAGCACCCGGACTTGATGGTCAAGGCGTTCGAACTGGTCGGGCTGTCGAAGGCCGATGTTGAGGAGCGCTTCGGCGGAATGTACCGCGCGTTCCAGTACGGCGCGCCGCCGCACGGCGGGATGGCCGCCGGGGTCGACCGCATGGTCATGCTGATCTGCGGGGTGCAGAACCTGCGCGAAATCACGCTGTTCCCGATGAACCAAAAGGCCGAGGACCTGCTGATGGGCGCGCCAAGCCCGGCGGAACCGCGCCAGCTGCGCGAATTGGCGTTGCGCGTGGTCGAACCGCCAAAGGCGTGAGGAATTGACGCACGACGTTTGAACTAACGGTGCACCCTCTTGCCAGCGCGCACGCCGTTCTCTAGGGCGAGGTCCAACCTATTTTCATCTGCCGTTCACGAAGGGAATTACCATGAGCGACACCGCCGACCGGGTTAAGAAGATCGTTGTCGAACACCTCGGGGTTGAGGGTGACAAGGTCACCGAAGACGCGAGCTTCATCGACGATCTGGGTGCAGACTCGCTCGACATCGTCGAGCTGGTGATGGCCTTCGAAGAAGAGTTCGGCGTCGAGATCCCTGACGATGCTGCCGAGAAGATCGGTACAGTGTCCGACGCGATCAAGTACATCGACGAGCACAAGGGCTGACACGCCTTTGGCGAACGGGTTCACGCCGGTCGATTTGACCTTGGCAGTGGACTTTGACAGGCTCAGCCCCCACGTGGGCTGGGCCTGTTGCATTTGAATCTGCGGAGAAAAGCATGCGCCGTGTTGTCGTTACCGGGCTGGGCCTGGTCACCCCGCTGGGGGCCGACGTCGAAACCACCTGGGCGAACCTGATCGCCGGCAAGAGTGGTGCCGGGCCGATCACGAGGTTCGATACCGAAGGGCAGAAATGCACCATCGCCTGCGAAGTGAAGCCGGCCGATCATCCTTACGGCTTTGATCCGATGAAGCGGGTCGATTTCAAGGTCCAGCGGCAGGTCGATCCGTTCATTGTCTACGGCATCGATGCCGCCGGGCAGGCGCTCGAGGACGCGGGCCTCGCCGAGATGGATGATGACCTCAAGATGCGCACCGGCTGCTCGATCGGTTCGGGAATCGGCGGGCTGCCGGGGATCGAGGAAGAATCGATCGTGCTTCACGAAAAGGGCCCGGGCCGCGTTTCACCGCACTTCGTGCACGGCCGCCTGATCAACCTGATCTCGGGCCAGGTGTCGATCAAGTACGGGCTGATGGGGCCTAACCATGCGGTGGTGACTGCCTGCTCGACCGGTGCGCACTCGATCGGCGATGCCGCGCGGATGATCAAGGACGGCGATGCCGACGTGATGCTCGCAGGTGGGGCGGAAAGCACCATCAACCCATTGGGCGTGGCCGGCTTCGCGCAGGCCCGCGCTCTCAACTGCAGCTACAACGATCGCCCCGAACAGGCCAGCCGCCCCTACGACAAGGACCGCGACGGTTTTGTGATGGGTGAGGGCGCCGGTGTCGTCGTGCTCGAAGAGTACGAACATGCCAAGGCGCGAGGCGCGAAGATTTATGCCGAAGTCGTCGGCTACGGCCTGTCGGGCGATGCCTACCACGTCACCGCACCGCATCCCGAAGGAAAGGGCGCCGAGCTTTCGATGCGCATGGCGCTCAGGAAGGCCGGAATGGGTCCGGGCGACATCGACTATGTCAACGCTCACGGCACCTCGACCATGGCCGACACGATCGAGCTCGGCGCGGTCAAGCGCGTGCTCGGTGACGATCTGGGCGGCGCTTCGATGAGCAGCACCAAGTCCGCGATCGGCCACCTGCTTGGCGGCGCGGGCGCGGTCGAGACGATCTTCTGCATCCTCGCGATCCGTGATCAGATCGTGCCGCCGACGCTCAACCTCGACGATCCCGACGAGGGTACGGAGGGCGTCGATCTGGTGCCGCACAAGGCGAAAAAGCGCCGCGTCCGCGCCGTGCTGAATAACAGCTTCG
>JBJTMA010000007.1:0-16927 GCA_046063295.1 Novosphingobium sp. | reverse complement strand
CGCATTACCTCGCCCGCGTCATGCGCGTCGGCGAGGGCGATGCGGTGATCCTGTGCGACGACCGGACCGGCGAATGGGTGGCACGCGTGACCCAGGCCGGCAAGCGCGAGGTCGCGCTCACGGTCGAAGCCATGTTGCGCCCGCGCGAAGAGGTGCCCGATTTCACGCTCTGCGCGGCACTGCTCAAGAAGGACCGGTTCGATCTGGTGCTCGAGAAGGCCTGCGAACTGGGGGTGCGGCGGATCCAGCCGGTGCTGACCCGGCGCTGCGTGGCGGACAAGCTCAACCTCGATCGCGCCCGTGCGGTGCTGGTCGAGGCGGCCGAGCAATGCGCGCGCACCGCGCTGCCCGAACTGGCCTCGCCGGTGAAGCTCGATGCCTTGCTCAAAGGCTGGCCGCATGAGCGCGCGCTGTTCTTTGCCGACGAAAACGGCGGCGAACCGGCCGCGCAGCAATTCGCCGCGCAGTCCGGCCCCGCTGCACTTCTCACCGGACCCGAAGGCGGATTCGACGAGGCCGAGCGCGCCGCGATCCGCGCGTTGCCTCAGGCCCATGCCATCTCGCTCGGACCGCGGATCCTGCGCGGCGAGACCGCCGCAATCGCGGCCACCGCGCTGTGGATGGGCACGCGCGGCGATTGGTAAAGTGTAACAGGATTTCGCTAGCGCCAGTGCGAACAAAGCGATAACTCCGCCCCCATGAGCACGAGACAAGTTTCGAATCGCAACGATCCTGTGATCGAAAACCGCGAGGACCTTCTCGCCCCGATGATCAAAGGCGAAAAGCCGAAGGATCGCTGGCGGATCGGCACCGAGCACGAGAAGCTGGTCTATTGCGTGACCGATCACCACGCCCCGTCCTATGAAGAAAAGGGCGGCGTGCGCGACATGCTGAAAGCGCTTGAGGATTACGGCTGGGAGCCCGTCGTCGAAGGCGGCAACGTGATTGCGCTTTCGGGCAGCGACGGCAACGTCAGTCTGGAACCCGCCGGCCAGCTCGAACTGTCGGGCGCGCCGCTTGATAACCTCCACCAGACCTGTGCCGAAACCGGGCGGCATCTCGATCAGGTCAAGGCGATCGGGGCGAAGACCGGCAAGGGCTTCCTTGGCCTCGGCATGTGGCCCGACAAGACCCGCGAAGAGCTGCCGATCATGCCCAAGGGGCGCTATGCGATCATGCTGCGGCACATGCCGCGCGTAGGTTCGCTGGGGCTCGACATGATGCTGCGGACCTGCACGATCCAGGTCAATCTAGACTACTCGAGCGAGGCCGACATGGTGCAGAAGTTCCGCACCAGCCTTGCCCTTCAGCCGCTCGCCACCGCGCTTTTTGCCAATTCGCCGTTCCTTGAAGGCAAGCCCAACGGCTATCTTTCGTACCGCAGCCACATCTGGTCGGATACCGATCCGCACCGCACCGGGATGCTGCCCTTCGTCTTCGAGGACGGCTTCGGTTACGATCGCTACGTCGAGTACATGCTCGATGTGCCGATGTACTTCGTCTACCGCGACGGGAAATACATCGACGCCGCCGGCCTCAGCTTCCGCGACTTTCTTGACGGCAAGCTTTCCGTGCTGCCGGGCGAACGCCCGACCGCGAGCGACTGGGTCGATCATCTTTCCACCGCCTTCCCCGAAGTCCGGCTCAAGAGCTTCCTCGAGATGCGCGGCGCTGATGGCGGGCCGTGGAACCGGATCTGTGCGCTGCCCGCTTTCTGGGTCGGGCTGCTTTACGACCAGGGCGCGCTCGACGCGGCGTGGAACCTGGTCAAGGACTGGGACATGGACGGACGCGAGGCGCTGCGCGCCTCGGTGCCCAAGATGGGCCTCGACGCACCAGTGCCGGGCGGCGGCACGCTGAAGGATATCGCCGCCGAGGTGCTGGCGATCTCGCGCGGCGGCCTCAACGCGCGCGCCCGACTGAATAAGGCGGGCGACAACGAGAGCGGCTTCCTGAACCCGCTCGACGAAATCGTGGCAAGCGGCAAGGTTCCGGCACAGCGCCTGCTCGACAAGTTTCATGGGGAATGGGGCGGCGATATCAGCCGCGTCTACGAAGAAAGCTTCTGATGATCGTCGTCGTGGGCAGCTTTCGGCTTCCGGTCGAGCGGCTCGCCGAGGCGCAGGACGCAATGGCGCGGGTCATGATCGCGACGCGCGCCGAGGCTGGCTGCGTGCAGTACAACTATGCCGCTGACCTGCTCGATCCCGGCCTGATCCGCGTGAGCGAAGTGTGGGAAACGCGCGCGCAGCTCGCCGCGCACATGCAGACCGCGCATATGGCCAAATGGGTCGAGGAACGCACCGCGCTGGGGCTGAGCGAACGCTCGATCACCGTCTACGAGGCCGACGACGGTACGCCTCTGTAACTCTGCCTTGGGAAATTCAGGCGTCGCGCAGGCCCACGCCCATCGCGGCGCGCGGCTGTTCCATCTCGTTGGAAGCGACCGGGTAGGCGCAGTAATCTGCGGCGTAATAGGCGCTGGGGCGATGATTGCCCGAAAGCCCCACCCCGCCGAATGGCGCAGCCGAGCTCGCGCCGTTGGTCGGGCGGTTCCAATTGATCACCCCGGCACGGATATTGGCCCAGAACCGGTTGTAGTCCTGCGGAGTGCCGCCGACGAGCGAAGCTGAAAGTCCGAAACGCGTGGCATTGGCCTCGGCGATCGCTTCATCGAAATCGTCGACCTTGATCACCTGCAGCAGCGGCCCGAACAGTTCGACGTCGGGACGGTCCTTGATCGTTGTGACGTCGATGATCGCGGGCGATAGGAACGGCAGGTCGTCGCGCGGGCGGATCATGTGCTTGATCGCCTTGCCGCCGTGGCTGAGGAGGTAAAGGAAGCTTTCGGTCAGGCCGTCGGCCGCGCCGTTATCGATGACCGGCCCCATGAACGGCGCGGGATCGTCGAACGGCGCACCGACGATCACCCGGTCGGCCAGCGCCTTCACCTCGGCGATCAGGGCATCGTACATGCTGGCCTTGACGATCAGGCGCCGCGCCGCGGTGCAGCGCTGCCCGGCGCTGGTAAAGGCCGACTGGATGACCAGCGCTGCGGCGTCGGTCACCTTGGGCGTGTCCCACACGACCATTGGATTGTTACCGCCCATTTCCAGCGCGAGGATCTTGTCGGGCCGCGCGGCGAGCCGCCGGTTGATCGCGATCCCGGTATGCGCCGAGCCGGTGAACAGCACTCCGTCGATCCCGTCATGGCCGACCAGCGCCTGGCCTTCGTCGGGGCCGCCGATCAGCAGCTGGACCACCGCCGCCGAAATACCCGCGCGGTGGAAGCACTGGAGCAGCAGCTCACCCGTTGCCGGGGTCTTTTCGCTTGGCTTGAAGATAATCGCGTTGCCGGCGATGAGCGCGGGGACGATGTGACCATTGGGAAGATGCGCGGGGAAATTGTACGGCCCAAGTACCGCCATCACCCCGTGCGGCTTGTGGCGCAGCGATGCGGTCCCTTGCAGCGCATTATCGAGCTTGCGCTGAGAGGTGCGGTCGGCATAGGCGCGGATCGAGATTTCGACCTTACCGATCACGCTTTCCACCTCGGTCCGCGCTTCCCACAAGGGCTTGCCGGTTTCGCGCGAAATCAGGGTGGCGAGCTTTTCGGCTTCCTTGCGCACTTCATTGGCAAAGCGCCGTACCAGTTCCATCCGGTTGGCAAGCGGCTGTGCGGCCCAAGCCGGCCAGGCCCGGCGGGCGCGATCGACGATATCATCGACATTGCCGTACTTTCCGCGCCAGATTTCAGCTCCGGTCGCCGGTTCGTAGGATACTAATTGCGGTGTGCTCAAGGTGTTGTCCGCTCCTGCCCAGGCGCCCTTCGGGCTATTCCGGGCCTTAACGCCATAGCCGCCAATTGCAAAGGATTGGCTAACTATAGTCATTCTTGATTGTTCGCGACTTGCGAAGCGTGCGGCGTCGGGCAATAGAGCCGAGAGATGAGCGTCAATCCTGCCCCGCAGCCAAGCATGGCCGAGCCTTCGCAGGGATGGACCGACCGTTACTGGACCAGCCGTGACGGGCTGAAGCTCCACTTCCGCGACTATGCCGGCCCGGCTGGCAAGCCGCCATTGCTGTGCATGCCCGGCCTGACCCGCAATGCCCGCGATTTCGCCGCCCTGGCCGAACGACTGGCAGGGACCTGGCGCGTTATCTGCCCGGACCTGCGCGGCCGCGGCGACAGCGACTATGCGAAGGATCCGGCAAGCTACAATCCGCTGCAGTACGCCGAAGACATCGAACTGCTGCTGGAACAGGAACAGATCGCGCGGTTCGTACCTTTTGGCACGTCGCTTGGCGGGCTGATTACGATGCTGCTCGCCGGCGCCAAGCCCGAACGGATCGCGGGCGTACTGCTTAACGATGTCGGGCCAGAGCTTGACCCGGCGGGCCTGGCGCGGATCCGCGAATACGTGGGCCAAGGCCGCAGTTTCCCCACGTGGATGCACGCCGCGCGCGGGATCGAGGAAAGTCAGGCCAAGGCCTATCCGCGCTATACTGTGGCGGACTGGCTGGCGATGGCCAAGCGCGTGATGGTGCTGGGCGCGGGCGGGCGGATCGTGTTCGACTATGACATGAAAATCGCCGAAGCGCTGGTTTCCGCCGAACAGCCTGCAGCCGAATTCGATATGTGGCCGCTGTTCACTATGCTCGAAGGGCGTCCGGCCGCCTTGCTGCGCGGCGAACTGTCCGACGTGCTGAGCGCGGCGGCACACCAGCGTATGGCTGAGCGGCTCACAGGTGCCGAAGCGGTGACTGTGCCTGCCGTGGGCCACGCTCCGATGCTCGACGAGCCTGAGGCAGCGGCAGCGATCGACCGCCTGCTGGCCAGGATCGCATGAGCGAGGCGCGCCCGTTGCGGGTGCTGCATCTCCATTCGACGTTTTCTCCCGGCGGCAAGGAATTGCGCGCGGCGAAACTGATGAACGCCTTTGGCAGCGGCGCCCAGCACGTGGTGGTTTCAGGCGTGCCGGGAGAGCTTGGCGCTGCGTCGGCCGTCGATCAGGAAATTGCGGTGAGCTATCCCGACGATTTCCCTTCGCTGATCGGCAAGCCTGGACCGCTGCGCTGGTGGCGCATTGCCCGCGCGATGCAGGCCTTCGACCTGGTGCTGACCTACAACTGGGGTTCGATGGACGCGGCGGGCGCGCGTTGGCTTTATCGCCATGTCCTGCGCCTCCCGCCGCTGATCCACCATGAAGACGGCTTCAACACAGATGAGGCGCAAGGCCTCAAGCCGGTCCGCAATCGCTTCCGCCGCCTGACGCTGCGCGCCGCGGCGGCAACCATCGTGCCATCCAAAGTGTTGGAAGAGATAGCGCTCACCGTGTGGCGCGTTCCGGCTGCTCGGCTCAAACGTATTCCGAACGGAATTGCGCTTGGCGAGTATCAGGACGGCGCGGTTGCGGCACTCCCCGGCCTGACCAAACGCGACGGCAGGTTGTGGCTCGGAACGATGGCCGGCTTGCGCGCGGTCAAGAACCTGCCGCGACTGGTCCGCGCCTTTGCCGCGCTGCCCGATGCGTGGGAACTGGTGATCGTCGGCGAAGGTCCGGAACGCGCGGCGATCCGTACCGAAGCAGAGCGCCTCGGCATTGCGGAGCGGGTCCATTTGCCCGGATTTGCCGCAAATCCGGCGGCGGTCCTGCCGTTGTTCGACCTTTTCGCGCTGTCATCGGACAGCGAGCAGTTTCCGATATCGGTGGTCGAAGCCATGGCAGCAGGACTTGCCGTGGTGAGCCCTGCCGTAGGCGATGTGGCAGCGATCGTTGCGCCGCAGAACCTGCCATTGATTGCGCCGCCCGGCGATGAAGCCGCGCTTGCCAACGCACTGCAGCAGGCTGCGGCAGATCCCGACTTGCGCGCTGCAATGGGCAGGGCGAACCGCGCGCGTGCGCTAGCCGAATTCGGCGAGGAAGCGATGATCGCAGCATACTGCAAGGCCTATGGAGCAGCGCTGGGGCGCGGCACATTTCCCTGAGACAGACCGTTCACCTGCGCTTCACGGTGGACTGTCCATCAGTTGCGCGTTGAATTGGCCCTTTTATCCGCTAAACAGCCCCCGAACTGACACCAGCAAGCCAGCGAAAGCATAACAATTGGCCATTTCTCCCCCGACCGGTAACCCGCCCCAGAGCAAAGCTGCGGAACGCGATGCCGCGCAGCAGGACGGCTTCCTGCGTGAAGTCGACGAAGCGCTCCGCGAAGAACAGTTGGTCGATGCCTTCCGGCGCTATGCCAAGCCGGTCGGCGCCGCGCTTGCGGTCGGCCTGCTGGCGCTTGCCGGTTATCTGTTCTGGGACAATTCGGTGAAGGACGAAGCCGCGCTGCGCAGCGAAAAGGCGATGATTGCGCTCGACAAGGTGCAGGCCGGACAGCTTGACGCGGCCGCCAAGGATTTTGAAGCGCTGGCCAAGGACGGTCCGGACGCGATGCGCACGCTGGCCTTGATGAATCTTGCCGCGATCGCTTCCGAACAGGGCAAGGTGGATGAGGCGGCAAAGCGCTTCACAGCGATCGCCGCCGACACCAAGGCACCCAAGCTTTACCGTGACCTTGCCACCGTGCGCGAGGTGACGCTGCGTTATGATACGATGAAGCCCGACGAAGTGATCGCTAAATTGAAGCCGATCGCGGTTCCCGGCAACGCCTACTTCGGCAGCGCCGGAGAGCTGCTTGCCATGGCCTATCTCGACGGCGGCAAGCCCGACCAGGCCGGCGCACTTTTCGCGCAGATCGGACAGGACAAGAACGTGCCGCAATCGGTGCGGGTGCGGGTTCGCCAGATCGCCAGCGGCCTGGGTTACGATGGCGGGATCGACCTGCCCACCGATGCTCCGGCCGACACGGCGGGCCCGGCCGGCGCCACGCCTGCGGCACCCGCTGCCCCCGCTTCGCAGAAACCGGCATAAGCCCAAGGAATCGATAATGTTCGCCACCAAGACCAACACCCGCCTTACCGCCGCAGTGGCGCTTGTCATGATCGCGGGCCTGTCCGGCTGCGGCGTGCTGAAGGGCAAGGCCAAGCCTGCCACGCCGACCGTCGGCAACCGCGTTGCGATCCTCAGCCGGGTGGACACCAGCGCCAAGGTCGACCCATCGCTGTCCGAAGTAGCCGTGGTCGTTCCGCCGGCGACCGAAAACACCGATTGGGCGCAGGCTGGCGGCACCGCCAACAAGAGCTATGGCAACCTCGCCCTCGCTGCCGCGCCGCAGCTTGCGTGGACCGCGCGGATCGCCGGTTCGACCAAGAAGCAGCGCCTCGCTGCGGCCCCGGTGGTCAGCGGCGGTTCGCTTTATGTGATGGACACCGACGGTGCGGTGCATGCTTTCGACGCCAAGACCGGTGCGGAACGCTGGCGCAAGAGCTTCCAGATCAAGGGTGACAACGCCAGCGCGATTTATGGCGGCGGCGCCAGCGTGGCCGATGACCGGGTCTATGTGACCACCGGACTGGGTGAGGTCGCTGCACTCAATGCGGCGGATGGCAACCAGTTGTGGAAGGTGAAGCCGGCTGGCCCGCTGCGCGGATCGCCGACGATCGCTTTCGGCAACGTGTTCGTGATGACCCAGGCCAACCAGATCATCACGCTGAACGCGGCTGACGGCAGCCAGGTGTGGAACGCCGCCGCTTCGGTCGGCCAGACCGGGGTATTTGGCGTGGCCGCGCCGGCCGCGGGCCAGGGCACGATCATCGCCGGCTATTCGACGGGCGAACTTATCGCCTACCGGTATGAAAACGGGCGCGAACTGTGGAGCGACGCGCTGGCACGCACCTCGCTTTCGACCAGCGTCGGCGTGCTGACCGACATTGACGCCGACCCGATCATCGATCGCGGCCGGGTCTATGCGCTTGGCCAGGGCGGACGCATGGCGGCTTACGAACTGGTCACCGGGCAGCGCATCTGGGAACTCAACCTCGCGGGAATCTCCACCCCTGCGGTCGCGGGTGACTGGATCTTCACGCTGACCGACGACGCGCGGCTGCTGTGTATCGCCCGCTCGAGCGGCAAGGTGCGTTGGCTGACCCAGCTTCCCGCCTATCGCAACGTCGAAAAGAAGAAGGACCCGCTGTTCTGGTCGGGTCCGGTGCTGGCGGGCGACAAGCTGTGGTTCGTCAACTCGCTCGGTCAGGTCTATTCGGCCGCGGCAGCTGACGGTAATCCTGCGATCGTCACGGACGTGAAGGCGCCGATTACCCTGGCTCCGATCGTTGCCGGGTCGACGCTCTACGTGCTCGACGACAGCGGCCGGATCAGCGCGTTCCGCTAAGCCCCACGGCACCGTTACCCGTGCCTTAACCCTTTGCGGTTATGGCCGCGGGCGATGAAGGCCAGTCCTCAACCCGCGCTTCAGCGCCCGCAAAGCGACGTTTCCGGCATGGTCGGCGCGCTAGGCCTTGCCGCGCTGTGCCTGTGGATTGCGGTGTGCCATTTCTGGCCCGGGATCGTCACCACGCTTGGCCTGCCAAGCCGCGCCGAGCGGCTGACCGGGCCTTCGGCGGCGTTGACCGGGCTGGTCGTGGCAGCCTTGCCCATGCTGGCGTGGGAACTTCTGGTGACCAAGGTCCACCGCCGCGCCTCGACCGGGATCGACTGGTCGCGGCCCCGCCCGATATCGAGCGTGGTCGATATTTCGATCACCAAGCTCGCCGGGCTGTGGGCGACCTGGGCCCTCATCGCTTTCCTTTACTGTGTCGGCCGCTGGTACTGGCACCAGCCCTACCTGCTGGCGATGAACGTGCTTGGCGCCGCCATCGTGCCCCTGTTCGTCCTTTCGGTGCCCTATATGCTGTGGCTCGACCGGGTGCTGGTGGAGCCGCGCGATCCGTGCTGGCATTTCGGTGCCATGCTTATCGGGCGTGAGCCGTTCGAGACCGACAAGATCTGGATCCATTTGCGTGCCTGGGCGGTCAAAGGCTTTTTCACGGCCTTCATGATCAGCATTGTCCCGGGCGGGTTTGCCAACCTGGTGACGCCGGACTGGACCAACTTCTTTGCCGGGCCCGTCGGGATCGCAACGCTGCTGATTACCGTGATGTTCGTGATCGACGAACAGATCGGGACGATCGGCTACATCCTCACCATGAAGCCGCTCGATGCGCAGATCCGCTCGGCCAATCCGTACCTCGCCGGGTGGGTGGCCGCGCTGATGTGCTATCCGCCGTTCCAGCTGATGAACCCGCCCGACCGGCCGCTGTTCTACCTGACCAACACCTTTGGCGATGAAAACTGGTTCCACTTGCTGGACGGGCAGACACTGCTGCTGTGGCTGTGGGCGGCGATGCTGGTGTTCCTCACCGGGATCTATGCCTGGGCGACAATGGCCTTCGGGATCCGCTTTTCGAACCTTACCTATCGCGGCGTGCTGACCAACGGGCCCTATGCCTTCACCCGGCACCCGGCCTATCTTTCCAAGAATGCGTTCTGGTGGATGGCCTCGCTGCCGTTTTTCGTCATCGGCGGATCGATGGTCGATGCGGTGCGCAACACCTTCTTTCTCGGCTGCGTCAGCGCGATCTATTTCTGGCGGGCCAAGACCGAGGAAAAGCACTTGCTAGCAGAAGACCCGAAGTACCGCGCCTACTTTGACTGGATGGACCAGCATGGCCTGGTTACCAGTCGCCTGCGCCGTTTGGGCGGAGCCATCAAGGGTCGCCGCCAAGGCATCCTGCAGCCAGCCGAGTAGGACTCACAGGCCTGAGCTGATCAGGTCTACTTCGGTCAGACCGTCGGCACGCTTGCGGACATAGGCTGCGGTCGCACCGCTGGCCGATTTGCCGGCAACCACCTCGTCATCGCCTTCGCGCCGCCGCTGCGGATCCAGCTTCGCAGCGCGCCCGGCGGCAAAGTAGAAATCGACCGCATCGCTTACCGCGACCGGCGTGACGAAGCGAACCGCGCGCACCTTGCAACCGTGGGTATCATTGCCCGAAGCCACGGTGGTATGCCCGCGCGGATAGACTTGCAGGCCCGCGGGAAGCTGCGCCGCCCAGCCGAAGGTAAAGCCCATCCCGTCGGTACAGGCCTTGCTTGCGATACCGCTGGCAGCGGCGACGGCCGGCATGGTCAGCGCGCCATCAAGCCTGGATTTGGGCGCGGTCGAGGTGGCACTCGGGGCCGGCTGCACATTGCCGCCGAGTGCTGCCTGCGCCGCGCTGCGCGCCGCATCGGCTTCTTCGGGGCTACGGTTGAAATCGGGCAGGTCCCCTTCCGGCGGACCGCCGCCCGACAGCGCCGAATTGCCGCGGTTCTGGGCCGAAAGATCGGGATCGACCATGATCGGGTCGTTCAGCGCGGCAGCGGCCGCACCGTCGCGCTCGGCGTTGGGATCAGCGGCGGGCTTGCCCGACGAGCACGCGGCAAGTGCCAGCAACAGCGAAGGCAGGACAAGCCGCATCGGCGCCTTAATGACGCAACGCGGCCGGTCTGCAAAGCGGCAATCGTGCCGCGGCAGGACCGGGAGCGCCATCATCGTGGAGGCGGCGCTCCCCGTCGTACCTGATTGCGACCCGGTACGACGTGTCCCGCCAATCAGGGCATGAGTTGCCTCATACCGATCGGTTGAGCGCGCCCTTAGACAAGCAGAGATTAACCATCCACAACACGGTCTCGCTTGCCCGGCCAGATGCCGCGGGCTAGCGGCGAGTAATGGAACCGCGACAGCCCGAGCCGCACGGCGGCCTGCCACTTGCCTTCGGCGCCTACCTGATCTGGGGGTTCCTGCCATTGTACCTGCGGTTCGTGCACTGGGTTCCGCCGTTCGAGTTCGTTGGCTGGCGGATCATCTTCACCCTGCCGCTATGCGCGCTGTTCCTGGTCTGGCGGGGTGAAACCGGCAAGGTCATGGCGGCGCTGCGCCAGCCGCGCTCGCTCGCGCTTCTGACGCTAAGCTCGCTGCTGATCGCGGTGAACTGGGTGGTTTACATCGTCGCCATCCAGTCGGGCCACGTGTTTGCGGCCAGCCTCGGCTATTACATCAACCCGCTGGTCAACGTGCTGGCGGGCACGCTGCTGCTCGGCGAAAGGCTGAGCACGCGGCAATGGGTTGCAGTGGGCCTTGCTGCCAGCGGGGTTTCGCTACTGGCCTGGGACGCACGCGAGATGCTGTGGATCAGCCTGGTGCTGGCGGTGAGCTTCTCGAGCTACGGCCTGGTGCGCAAGAAGGTGACAGTCGAATCGCTGCCCGGCCTGACGATCGAAAGCCTGATCCTGCTGGTCCCGGCGGGCATGACCGCCTGGTACTTCGCCCAGGGGCCCGCAGGATCGGCCATTACGCAAGGACCCAGTGCCGCGCCGCTCTTGCTGCTTGGCGGGGTGCTTACCGCAGTGCCGCTGCTGATGTTCGCCGCGGCGGCGCGGCGGATGGACTATTCGACCATCGGCATGGTGCAGTTCGTCGCACCGACCATCGTCTTCCTGCTTGGCGTATTCGTGTTCGGTGAGCCGCTCCGCCAGGTCCAGCTCGCCTGTTTCGTAATGATCTGGTGCGCGATAGCCGTATTCGTATGGGACATCCTTGCCCAGCGCCGCGCGCGCCTAGGGGTTGAGGCGCCAGCCTAACGTCTCGCCGGCATGAAACGGCACGATGGCAGTGCCGCTTGCGTCGATCACTGCGGGAATTTCGACCGGCTTGCGCTCCAGCGTCACCGTGTCCTGGTTGACCGGCAGGCCGTAGAAGGTGGGACCGCTCAGCGAAGCGAACGCCTCGAACCGGTCAAGCGCATCTTCTTCGTCGAACACCGTCACATAGCTTTCGAGCGCAAAAGGCGCGTTGAAGATGCCCGCGCAGCCGCAGGCCGCTTCTTTCGCCGCGACCGCGTGAGGTGCGCTGTCGGTACCGAGGAAAAACTTGGGACTGCCCGAAGTGGCCGCCTTGCGCAGCGCAAGCCGGTGAACCTCGCGCTTGGCCACTGGCAGGCAATAAGCATGAGGCCTTATGCCCCCCGCGAACATCGCATTGCGGTTGATGTGCAGGTGCTGCGGGGTGATCGTCGCGGCCAGGTTTGCCCCGCCCGCCAGCACGAAGTCCGCCGCATCCTTGGTGGTGATGTGCTCGAAGACCACCTTGAGCGCGGGGAAATCGGCGAGGATGCCTTGCATCACCCGCTCGATGAACACCGCTTCGCGATCGAAGATGTCCACTGCCGGGTCGGTCACCTCGCCGTGGACCAGCAGTGGCATGCCAATCCGCTGCATCGCGGCGAGCGCGGGGCGGATGTTCGCAACATCGGTGACCCCATGCGCCGATCCGGTGGTGGCGTGGGCGGGATAGAGCTTGGCAGCCGTAAACACGCCCGCCGCAAAGCCCCGCTCAAGCTCGCCAGGATCGATCCCGTCAGTCAGGTAGCAGGTCATCAGCGGCGTAAAGGAGGCACCTTGCGGCAGCGTGGCATTAATCCGGTCGCGGTAAGCCTCGGCCGCGGCAACCGACGTAATTGGCGGCGATAGATTGGGCATCACGATCGCCCGCGCGAACTGCCGCGCGGTATGAGCCAGCACCCCGGCCATGACGGCGCCGTCGCGCAGATGCACATGCCAATCGTCAGGGCGGCGGATCGTCAGGGAATCGGTTGCCATTGCCAGTGCCCATGCCATAGCGCGTCCCGCTTCGCACCCCTGTCATTCGTCGGGCGCACTTGGCTGCTGATCGAAGCCGCCATGACTTACCGCTTCGTTGTATTATGCCAGTAATACAGATACCTGCCGCGCAAGGCCGGGTTCGGGGAGGAATGATGAAAATTCGCAGCGCCGCCAGCACACTATCCGTGGCAATTCTTGGAGCGACGGTAGCGGCCCCTGCGCAGGCGCAATCGAACGCCGACAGTGCTGTCGAAAGCGCCGAGGATGCCTTCGGCACCTCGACCGGGCACGACAACATCGGGGTTTATGACGAAAACAACGTTCGCGGTTTTTCGCCGGGCAGCGCGGGCAACTTCCGCATGGAAGGGATGTATTTCGATATTCAGGGCGGCCTAGGCAACCGGGTGATCGATGGCGAGACGATCCGTGTGGGGACGGCCGCGCAGGGTTATGCCTTCCCCGCGCCGACCGGGGTGGTGGATCTCACGCTCAAGAAGGCTGGAGACAAGACCAGCATATCGCCGTTCATCTCTGCCGACTCGTTCGGCACAGTGGGCTACGAAGTCGATGCGCAGATCCCGCTCGCCGGCAAGACACTGGGACTGGCGACCGGATTCGGCGTCTACAACAACCAGTACGCCAATGGTGGTGGATCGGTCGGAATCAACGTCGGCGGAGTGCTGCGCTGGCGACCGGCGCCCGCAGTTGAATTGCTCACCTTTGCCAATCACCAGCAATTCTGGGACGATACCAGCACCGGCATCCTGATTTCGAATGGCAACTTCCTGCCACCGCGGTTCAAGGTCGGGGTCGATACTTCGCCGGTGTGGGCCCGCAACGAGCATCATGCCGATACTTACGGCACGGTGGGTCACGCCAGCCTGGGCGACTGGACCCTGCGTGCCGGGCTATTCCGTTCGCAGTATTCGCAGGACAGTGGCTACGCCAACCTGATCTTCGTCAACCAGGATCGCAGCACCGAGCGGCAGGTCTATGCCAGCCCGGCCTCGCGTTCGGCCTCATGGAGCGGTGAATTTCGCGTTTCGCGGCGCTTCAGCGAAGGTCCCCGCCAGCACCTCATCACATTGTCGCTGCGCGGTCGCTCGATCGATGCACATTACGGCGGCGGCGATCTGGTCAGTCTGGGCATGGCGGACATCGACGAGGTGCTGGACGTACCCAAGCCGAATTTCAATTTCACCGCGCTGACCGACGATTTCACCCGCCAGACCACCGCGGGACTGTCGTACAGCCTCAAGTGGAAGGGAATCGGCGAGTTCACCGCCGGTGCGCAGCGCACCCACTACGTCAAGGAACTCGGCACCAGCCGGACGACCGATGCCACCTTGCCCTATTTCAGCGCGGCGCTGACGGTAATCCCCAAGGTGGTTCTCTACGGCAGCTACGTTCGCGGGCTGGAGGATTCGGGCAGCGCGCCGGGCTATGCCAGCAATGCCAACGAGATTCTCGAAGCCAGCCGGACCAGCCAGTACGATTTCGGAATCCGGTGGTCCCCGGTCAAGGACACCACTTTCATCGTTGGCTATTTCCGCATCGCCAAGCCGCTGATCGATATCGATACCGCCAACCACTACGGCTTCCTCGGCAGTCAGGTGAACAAGGGTATCGAGTTCTCGATCACCTCGAACCCGACCAAGTCGCTGCGCATCGTTGCGGGCGGGGTCTGGCTCGATCCGCGGATTACAGCCTCGCCTACGATCGCGCAGCCGCTCGGTGAGCGTCCCGTCGGGCAGCCGCAACTGCGCACCCGGTTCAATATCAACTGGACCCTGCCATTCGCCAGGGCGGTGACGCTCGATGCCTACGTCAACCACGACAGCGGCGCCTATGGCACGATCGACAACGCCGTCTACGCTCCCGGTTCAACCCGCGTTGGCGTCGGTGCGCGCTACCGGTTCAAGATCGGCGGGCATGACGTAACCGCCAAGGTCGGGCTCTACAACATCGCCGATGTCTTCATGTACGTGCCCGTGGGCAGCGGGGTCTACGGGTACAATATCCCGCGCAACGTGCAGGCGTGGATCACCACCGACTTCTAACGATTGCCAAGCGCGGCGCCGATCCCCACCTTGGGCCGCATGAGTGCAATGCTGCTGACAACCCGCGCCGTGATCCGCCTTGCGGGCGAAGACGTGCGCGGATTCGTGAACGGGCTGGTGACGAACGACGTGAGTGGCGAGCTGCCGGTCTGGGCGGCCTTGCTCACCCCGCAAGGCAAGGTGCTGTTCGATTTTCTGGTCTGGGCGGACGGCGAGGACCTGCTGCTCGATTGCGAAGCCGCGCAGGCAGAAGCTCTGGCGAAGCGGCTTTCTATGTACCGTCTGCGCCGCCAGATCGACATCGCGGTCGATCCTCTAATCGCCGTGCATTGGCAGCCTGGAGCGGGTCCCGCACCCGATCCGCGGCTTGCGGCGCTGGGGCAGCGCTGGCTGGGTGATAACGAAGGTGAACCAGGCGACCGGCAATGGCTCACTCACCGGCTGTCGCTGGGGGTTTGCGAAGGATCGGCGGAGCTGGCCGACCTGCTCTGGCTCGAATGCAACGCTGCCGAACTGAACGGGGTATCGTTCTCCAAGGGGTGCTATATCGGCCAGGAGAACACCGCGCGGATGAACTGGCGGCAGAAAGTCAATCGGCGCGCAATCGTGGTGCCCTTGGCTGCAAGCGATCCGGCGCGGCAACGCGCTGCCTATACCGAGATCGGCTTGGCGGTCGATCACTTGCGGATCGAGGACATCAGGCCCGAATGGCGACCGGAGTGGCTGCCCGCCTAACCTTGGGGTGGATCGACCAAGCCCGCCTTCACCGCCGCATCTATCAGCATCTGCGTTGCCGTATCGCGCGCTGAATCGCGCTTGAGGCCGAGCGACTGGGTCAGCGGCCCGCCCATCAGCGCGTCGCCGAGCGCCATCAGGCACAGGGTATGGGTCATCTCGCGCATCTGGCCGCCGTTGAATTCGGCAAGGTCATCGACCAGGTCGTGGATCGCCTCGAGCAGCGGATCGAGCGCGTCCTCGTTCCCGTTCATCAGCATCCAGGTCGCAAGCGCGCCGCCGCCTTCCTTGTCAAAGGCATCGAAGGTCAGGTCGACCACCTCGCGCGGGTCTCCCTCGCCTTCGCGGCTGGCGATAACCGCCTCCTCGATGGTGGCGCAGATCGTGGTCGCCAGGTGCCGCGACAATTCCTTCTGCAGGCCCGCGGCCGAGCCGAAATGGTGCAGCAGGTTGGCGTGGGTCCGCCCGATCCGCGCCGCCACGGCCTTGAGCGTCACCGCTTGCGGCCCCAGCTCGATCAAAAGCGCACGCGCGGCTTCGAGCGCCACGGTGCGGCTTTCTTCCTGAGTCAGGCGTTTCCTTATTGACATCACTGTAAGTTACTCTATCTGCAGGTCCATGAACGCTCAGACCAAATTCCCTCTCGACGTAGAACCCGCTGGCCTTTCGGGCAAGCTTGCGGTTCCCACCCCCGCCGACCTGCAGATCACCGTGCGCGACGAGCGCTTCGGGCGCGAGACCAAGCCGGGCAAGTGGTGGCTCGCCGGCGACCCGATCGCGACCCATTGGCACAATGCGCTGTCCGCCACCTTCCCGCGCGGTGAGGCGATGTTCATCGAGGCGGTGAAAGCCCACCGCGAAGGCGTGCCGCCCAAGCTCGAGGCCGAGATCCGCGCCTTCGTGAAGCAGGAAATCAACCACACCCGCGAACACCTGGTGTTCAACAAAGCGGCGATCGATGCCGGCTACGATTTGGACAAGATCGACCGCCGTCTGGAAGAAAACCTGGCTATGACCAAGGATCGCCCGGCGATCATCAATCTGGCCGTGACGATCGCGCTTGAACATTACACCGCGATGATGGCCAACGATTTCCTCGCCAATCCGAAGCATTTCGCCGGAGCCGAGCCCGAAAGCGCGGCGATGTGGAAGTGGCACGCCATGGAAGAAATCGAGCACAAGGGCGTCGCTTACGACACCTACCTCCACGCCACCCGGAACTGGAGCGCGTGGAAGCGCTGGAAGCTGAAATCGATCATGATGCTGATCGTATCGAAGAATTTCGTGCCAACCGCTGGAAGGACACGCTCGACCTCCTCGCGCAGGACGGCCTGACCGGGCCGAAGGTGAAGCTCAAGCTCGCCTGGTATCTCGTCGGCTCACCCGGCGTGCTGCGCCGCGTGTTCCCCGCCTGGTGCGCCTATTTCCTGCCGGGCTTCCACCCTTGGAATCACGACGACCGCGCGCTGATTGCTGAGGCCAGCGGGGAATTTCCGGACGCCCTGCCGGCGTAAGCTGGAGGCGAGACCTGCTTACGCCGCG
>JBJTMA010000053.1:0-9108 GCA_046063295.1 Novosphingobium sp. | reverse complement strand
TACAGGCGGTGGACCCCGGTGGTGGTCTCTTCCGACACGCCCTTGATGTGTGCGACCGACATTGTGAGGTAACCCGGCTTGGCCTTGATGAAGGCCTTGAGCGCACGCTGGAATTCGATCTCCTCGGCGTTGGTCGGCTCGGGCATCGTGTCCCCGGCTTCGAGCCGCGCGCCCCATAGCGCGAACATGGTGGCGTCACCGCCATCATCGAGGATCATGTTGGCGGTCTGATCGCCCCAGTCGAAGATCCTGCCGACATAATCCCAGTAGTCGGCCAGGCTTTCACCCTTGATGGCGAAGACGGGAATGCCCGCAGCGGCGATCGCGGCGGCGGCGTGGTCCTGCGTAGAAAAGATGTTGCAGGTCGCCCAGCGAACGTCGGCACCCAGCGCGGTCAGCGTTTCGATCAGCACCGCGGTCTGGATGGTCATGTGCAGCGAACCCGTGATCCGCGCGCCCTTCAAGGGCTGCGACGCACCGAATTCCTCGCGCAGGGCCATCAGGCCGGGCATTTCGGTCTCAGCGATGCGGATTTCGGCACGGCCGAATTCGGCGAGGCCGAGGTCGGCGATGACGTAATCGTTGGCGGGGGCTGCAAGGGTGGCCACGGCGGTATGCTCCTGTGAATCGTTACAGGCGCCAGGCCGACAAACACAAGCGGCGGCGCCTTCCAATGACGCCGCCCTTACCCGCGCAGGATGCGCGAGGCAAATATAAAGATTGCTTTATATGATTACGGAGAAGGCGGAGGTGAAGCGCCCGTGCGGCCCGCCAGCCGACATTAACGCTTCACCGCAGCTGGAGCGACTCGGTCCCGGTCCTGCCCCCACTCCATCCGCCCCCGTCCCGCCGCCCCATCGTAAAGCGGCGGGAAGATGGTTCGGTCCCGGTTCAGCGCAGCCAGGCCATTTCATGACGGCCATCGTCCAGCAGGTCGTTCGCAGCCTCGACCAGCGGCTGCATGCCGCGCATGTCGGCAAGCGTTCCCGCTACCTGCTTGAGCTGGCCGCAATTGAGCCAGGGGTGCCCCTGCCCATATTGGTTCGCCATCTGCACGCTGAGCTTGTCGAGCGCGCGGTCCGATGCGCGACCCGGGCCATACTGCGCCGAATATTGAACCTTGAGATCTCGCGCGGCGGCGTTCAGTTCACCAAGGTGGTTGGTGGTGAAGCGCCCGTACTCGCGATTGAAATTGTCGGCCGTGTTGCGGCAACGCAGACCCGTTACCATCAGCATGATGTCCAGTCGGCGAACCTTCTCAGCCTGGCCCATGCCCCCGGCCGCCGCCGGGAATGATACAACCATACCTGCTGCGGCAAGCGCAGCTGCGAACCCCTTAAGTCCCATGTGTAGTCTCCCGCCAGGCCCGTCCCCGGCAAGAGCACCATCGCGCAGCTGGTTTACCCAATCTTAAAGCGGGGAAGTAAAGCGAATTTAACCATACGCGGCGCGTTGCAGGCTCGCGCGCAGCGCCTATATCTGGCTCCGACAGACAACCCCCAGAAGCGGAGATTTAAAGATGACGATCGCAGTTGGCGACAAGGTGCCCGATGTGAAGCTGGTCAAGGCCACCGCCGAAGGCCCCGATGCAGTGCAGAGCGCGGATTATTTCGCCGGCAAGCGCGTCGCGCTGTTCTCCGTTCCGGGCGCTTTCACCCCGACCTGTTCGGCCAAGCACCTTCCGGGCTTCGTTGAGAAGGCCGCCGAGCTGAAGGCCAAGGGGATCGACGAAATCGCCGCCACGGCGGTGAACGATGCCTTTGTCATGGGTGCCTGGAACAAGAGCGGCGGATCGGACGACATCACGATGCTGGCTGACGGCAACGGCGATTTTGTCGAAGCCATGGGCCTGACCATGGACGGCAGTGCCTTCGGCCTCGGCAAGCGCGGCCAGCGTTTCTCGATGGTGGTCAACGACGGCACGGTGGAACAGCTGTTCGTCGAAGGCCCGGGCGAGTTCAAGGTGAGCTCGGCCGAACACATGCTCGAAAACCTTTAATCACCTCCGTTTCGCCTCGATCGGACCGGATCCGGGTCGGTCGAGGCGACTATTCTCCAAACAGCGTTGCCTGGGCCCGGTCACTCGCTTCCATATAGCGCCGCGCTACATAACGCTCGGTCAGCATCCCCAGAACACGCCCGTCCGGCGCGATTACCGCGAGATCGTCGGTGTCGAGATCGTCGAACAGCTCGAGAATTTCTCCGACCGCGGCCACCTCTGTCACACTGGCGTCAGATTTGGCCGCCAAGTCTCCCACCGCAGCTGCGGGGTCGAGGTGATAATCGTAGGCCATCGCCGTTTCGACTATTCCACTGAAATGACCATTGCCGTCGTGCAGGAGGACCCGCCCGGTGCTGCCGATCGGGTAGGTCGAACGGAATTCCTCGATCGAAAGGTTCGCACTGAACAGCGGTGGATGCTTCTGCATCAAACGTCCCGCAGTGAGTTCGCTACCCCACCCGATATCCCGCGCGCTGCGAATTTTTGCGCCGCGAAGATGCAGCCGCCAGGTCGAGAACGAATAGCCGAAAAAGTCGCGGGTGATCGCACTGGCGCACAGCGCGGCGGTAAGCACCACGCCGGTCAGCGCAAAGTCGTGCGTGGTCTCCAAGATCAGCAGTGAAAGCGTCATGGGCCCACCGACAATGGTTACGCTGAGTGCTGCCATACCGACCAGCGTTGCATCGATGGTGGAAAGCAGCGGCTGGCCCGCGATCACGTTGACAACTTGCGCGTAGGCCGGGCCGAGCAGCGAACCCAGGAACAACGAGGCGAAGAACAGACCGCCACGAAAACCGAAGCTCAACGAAACGATCGAGGCCACGGTCTTCAGCGCGAACACCAGCAGAAGAAATTGCAGCGCGGGCTGGACTGCAATTTCAAGCCGCATCGCTCCATGCCCGGAAGAGAGCGCCTGCGGGCTGATCCACGCAAGCGGAATGAGCAGAAAGCCGCCGATCACCGGCAGAGGAATGAAGGGCTTGCGCCAGCGCTGGACGGTCCGTTCGGCCAAAGCCTGAAATCGCATGATCAGGATGCCAACGGCAGCGCAGACCAGGCCAAGCCCGGCGAACAGGAGATAACTCGTCAAGCTCTGGCCGTGCGCGGTAGATGCGACCGTCAGGAATGGCGCCGCGCCCATTGAGCGCGCCACCAACACGCCCGATAGCGCCGCCGCCGCTACTGGAGCCATGGCAGCCGGCGTATAGGCTCCGATGACGATTTCGAACGCGTAGAAGGCCCCGGCGAGCGGCGACGAAAACGCCGCGCCGATGGCGGCCCCCGCCCCGGCTCCAACCAGCATCCGCAGGTCCGCCCGCTTCAATTGCAACCAAGCACCAATGGTGGAGGCAAGGCCTCCGCCTGCCTGAGCGTAAGCCGCCTCCAGACCGACCGACGCGCCGAACCCATTCGAGATGATGGTCTGGAGCGAGACTTGTAGGCTATCGCGCCAAGGGATGCGTCCACCGTGCAGAGCGTTGGCTTCGATGACATCGACCGGGGTTGGTCGGGACTTGAACAGCTTTGTGACCAGAACCAGGAGCAACCCGCCCAGCGGCAGAAACAGCAACTTTGAAGGGTGGTGGATAGAAGCCAGCGCACTCAGGCGATTGATACTGACGCCGTAGAGGAGCGCTTGCAGCCCGTGCGAAACCGCGCTCTGGACGACAGTCGCCAGTCCCGCCAGCGCCCCTATCAGCACCGCAACGAGCAGCAGGATCGCATCGCCGCTGCGCAAACGGCGGCGCAGCCGGGTCTGCAAGGGCCGAGTAATGCGCGCCACCGACTCTATCGGATGCGAAGCATTGGCACGATTAATACCCCATCAGGCTCAGCACTTCCTTACGGCTGCGCGAATCGTCAAGGAAACAGCCGAGCAGACGGCTGGTCACCATCTCGACCCCCGGCGTCTTGACCCCGCGCCCGGTCATGCAGCCGTGCTGCGCCTTGATCACTACCGCAACGCCGTGCGGGTGCAGGTTGTCCCAGATGCACTGGGCAACTTCAGCGGTCAGGCGCTCCTGGATTTGCAGCCGCTGGGCGAAGCCGTGCAGCACGCGGGCGAGCTTCGAAATGCCGACAACCTTGTCACGCGGCATGTAAGCGATCGCGGCTGTGCCGGTGATCGGCGCCATATGGTGCTCACAGTGCGACTGGAACGGAATATCCTTCAGCAGGACCAGTTCGTTGTAACCGCCGACCTCTTCGAACTGGCGCGCCAGGTGTATCGCGGGGTCTCCAGCATAACCCTGGCAATATTCCTTCCACGCGCGTCCGACGCGCGCGGGGGTATCGAGCAGCCCTTCGCGGTCCGGATCGTCGCCCGACCAGCGGATCAGCGTGCGGATCGCGTCCTGGACTTCGTCGGGGACCGGCAGCTTGTCCTTGGGCTGGTCATCTTCGATCGTCTCGGCGCAGCTCATCTTCGTCTCCTAACTCGGCCGGCGCAAAAAGCCGCCACGGCGGAACAGCCCCCGCCGCTTGCTGAACGGTTCGAACAGTTCCTCCGGCCGCTCGGGATCAAGCAGCGCGTTGTCGGCCACCGCTTTCTCCGCATCGGTCAGCGGACGCAAGGCAAAAGGCGCAAGGTATTTGCCGGTAAGCGGTGCGCCTTCGATCAGCTTGATCATTGATGGATCCGCCTCAAGCTGTTTCTCGACCGCTTCACGCGACAAACCGGTGTGTTCGGCAAGCAGCGCGATACGCACCCGCCGGATCGGTTCGAGAGCGTGCGCATTTCCGGGCCGCGCCGCATCGATGAACAGGTCGCATTCGCTGTCGAGACCCATCGAACGGTTGTTCATGTTGGCCGAGCCGATCCGCAGCACTTCATCATCGACGATCATCAGCTTGGAATGAACGTAGATTGCAGTTCCCGCCGCGTTGTAAGGCAGGAAGATGCGGAACCGGTTGGCCTTGTCGCTCGCTCCGATCGCGTGACACAGCTGTACCCGCGCACCGTCCATCGCAGTCTGCTCAAGCCAGCCATCGGCGGTTTCGGGATTGATCAGGACCACTTCGGGCGGATCGGGCTGAGCGAGCCGCAGCGCCAGGGCTTCGGCGATTGCGCGGCTCGCGAAGTACTGGCTCTCGGCGTAAATGAATGTCTTCGCGCGGGCGATCTGCTCGACGAACAGCGCCTCGATCTCGCGCACTTCGGCATGGCCATTGTACGCTGCGCTGGTCCGGGCAATGCCGATCTCGACGTCGCGAAATTCAGCTTCGAGCTTGGGCGGCCAGGCGCTGTGCTTCTGAGGCTTGCACTCAGGTAGCGGCTCGCCGCCTGCGCGTTCCCAGCGTTCGCGACCGAGTTCGCCAAGCGCGGCGGCGGCATCGCCTTCGACCAGCATGGTCATATCGTGCCATGGACCATAAAGCTTCTGACTGTAAGGTTTGTGCCGGCGCGGATCGTTTTCGAGATGCTCTGGCGTGTCCCAGCGATCCGAAGTCATGTCGATCCCGCCGCAGACTGCGAACCGGTCATCGATCACCACGATCTTCTGATGGTGGCTGCAACCGATCGGATGCGCGCCATCGAGCTTGAAGTCGATCCCGGGGTGGATCCACCAGCGGAACAGGTCGAGGATCATCGAGCCGCGGAACAGGAACTTGAGCGCGGCAAAATTCCACTTGAGCACCCTGACCTGAAGCCCCGGTGCACGCTCCACCAGCCAGATCACGAATGGGCCAAGCCGCGCGGGGTTCACGGTCTTGCGCGGAAGGTTCCAGAACTTGCGGCCAGGGCCGAGCCGCATCCGCGTATCGAAGTCCCAGCCGATCAAATGAATCAGTTGCTTCGCCCGCCGCATCGCCTGCTGCATGTGCAGGTAATAATCGGCAGCATCGATCACCACGTGCGCGCGGCTCGCCTTCGCGAATCGCCACGCCGAAGCACGGCTTGATTGTTCGGCTGATTTGGAATCCATTATCCCGTCTATGCGGTTTGGATGTCCGGTGAGCAAGATGCTTGGACTGGACCTTCTCGATCCAACGGCCATAGATGGCCATGCGAATCGGAGAGCCAATGGAAAGCCAGATCGACAAGGCCGATGTCATCATCGTCGGTGCGGGCCACGGCGGCGCGCAAGCGGCAATAGCGCTGCGCCAAAACGGATTTTCGGGCTCGATCCTGATGATCGGCCGGGAAGCCGAAATCCCTTACGAACGTCCGCCGCTGTCAAAGGAATACCTGGCCCGCGAAAAGACTTTCGATCGAATATGCCTGCGCCCCGAAGCTTTCTGGGCGGACAAACAAATCACCTTGATGCTGAATGCAGAGGTCACCCGCGTCGATCCGCAGGCGCACGAGGTCACCCTCAAGGATGGACGCACGATCGGCTACCAGCACGCGATCTGGGCAACCGGGGGCGATCCGCGGCGGCTTTCTTGCGAAGGAGCGGACCTTGCCGGGGTTCACGCGGTGCGCACACGCGCAGATGTCGACCAGCTGATGACCGAACTGGATGCCGGAGCCAAACGCGCGGTCGTGATCGGCGGCGGTTATATCGGCCTGGAAGCCGCCGCCGTGCTGACCAAGCTTGGCGTCGGTGTTACCGTCCTTGAAATGCTGCCTCGCGTACTCGCGCGGGTTGCCGGTGAGGCCTTGTCGAACTTCTACGAAGCCGAACACCGCAGCCACGGCGTGGACCTGCGGACCGAGAGCGCGGTCGATGCGCTGCTCGGCGATGGAACAAAGGTAACCGGGGTCAGATTGACCGACGGAACCACGCTCCCCGCGGATCTGGTGATCGTCGGGATCGGGATCATACCGGCTGTCGGTCCCCTGATTGCGGCAGGCGCTGCGGGCGGCAACGGCGTGGATGTGGACGAGCTTTGCCGCACCAGCCTGCCCGATATCTTTGCGATCGGGGATTGCGCCGCGCACGCCAACCGGTTTGCGGACAACGCGGTCATCCGCCTTGAATCGGTGCAGAACGCCAATGACATGGCGACTTGCGCCGCCAAGGCCATCTGCGGCGATCCGCAGGCCTATGCGGCCACGCCGTGGTTCTGGTCTAACCAGTACGATCTCAAGCTGCAGACCGTCGGCCTATCCCTTGGGCATGACCGCGAAGTGTTGCGCGGCGATCCTGCAACGCGGTCGTTTTCGGTGATCTACCTGCGCCAGGGCCAGGTGGTCGCGCTCGACTGCGTCAACAGCGTTAAGGACTACGTCCAGGGCCGCAAGCTGGTGGAAGCCGGCTTCAAGCCCGAAGACCCCGATGCGCTCGCGGATACCGGGATGCCGCTGAAAGACATATTCGCTGCGGCGTAGAGGGCTAAACATGGCAGGACGTTATTTCGAAGACTGGCAGGTGGGCGACCGGATCGCGCATGAGATCGGCCGCACAGTTACCGAGACAGACAACCTCATGTTCTCGGTAATGACCCACAATCCGCAACCGCTGCACCTTGATGTCGAGGCGGCCAAGGCCAGCGAATTCGGCCAGATTCTGGTCAACGGCACCTTCACTTTCGCGCTGATGGTCGGCCTCTCGGTCGGTGACACCACCCTCGGCACGCTCGTCGCGAACCTTGGATATGACAAACTTGTCATGCCCAAGCCGGTGTTTATCGGCGATACGATGCGCGCCAGCAGCGAGGTGACCGAATTGAAGCCAAGCGGATCCAGGCCCGGTGCGGGGATCATCACCTTCCGGCACGAGCTGACCAACCAGCGTGGCGAGATTGTCTGCTCGTGCCTGCGCACCGCGCTGATCAAGCGCCGAACGGAGAATGCCTGAAATGCAGATCGGAATCGTCGGTGCGGGCCGGATGGGCGGAAACATGGCGCTGCGCCTGCTGCGCGGCGGGCACGAGGTTGCAATCCAGGACATTAACCCGGCAGCCTATGCTCCATTGGTCGAGCAAGGCGTGGCGGGATATCCGACCCTTGGCGAAATGGTCGCCGGCCTGAAGGCGCCGCGCACCGTCTGGCTGATGGTTCCCGCGGGCAGGATCACCGACGGCGCGGTTGCTCAGCTGGCCGACCTCCTCGAACCCGGCGACACCCTGATCGATGGCGGCAATTCCCATTACAAGGACAGCGTGGCGCGCGCCGCAGCGCTTGCGCCCAAGCAGATAGATTTCCTCGATGTCGGCACCAGCGGCGGCGTTTTCGGGCTGGAACGGGGTTATTGCCTGATGGTCGGCGGGGCAAAGGGCGCAGTAGAGCGCAACGCGCCGATCTTTGCGACGTTGGCGCCAGGACCGGGTGATATTCCCCGCACGCCCGCGCGCGAGGCCGGCACCATCAGCGACACGGCCGAACAGGGCTGGCTACACTGCGGCCCGTCCGGTGCGGGCCATTACGTCAAGATGGTCCACAACGGGATCGAATACGGCATGATGCAAGCCTATGCCGAAGGCTTCGCCCTCCTCGCCAGTGCCGATGGCCCGAAAGTGCCGGCCGAGCGCAGCTACGATCTCGATACCGCGGCGATCGCCGAATTGTGGCGTCGCGGCAGCGTGGTCACCTCGTGGCTGCTCGACCTCAGCGCCGACGCGATGGCGGGCAATCCCGACCTTGCCCCCTATTCGCCGCAGGTGCAGGATTCGGGCGAAGGGCGCTGGACCGTGGAGGCGGCGATGGAACAGGAGGTCCCCACCCCGGTGCTGACGCTGTCGCTCTATGAACGCTTTCGCTCGCGCATCGGTGACAGCTTCGCGGACCGGCTCCTCTCGGCGATGCGATTCAAGTTCGGGGGCCACACTGCGCCGAAGTAACCCGAAGCTGGCGGCCTCGATCCTCGCCGGTGCCCTGCTGATCGTACCTCAGGCGCACGCACAGGATGACCTTGCCCGATTGATGGCTGACGACATCGTGCTGGCGCGCGTCGCGCACAGGCTGGTCACGGCCAACGTCGATCGCTGCAGCGATCGGGTCTCGGCAACGGGCCTGATGATCGCAGCGATCGACCAATTTCCTCCCGCCCTGCGCAGCAAGGCAGCCGCCGAGCTGGGCTTTGCGACACCGCTGGGTCTCGAGGGTGTTGTCCCCGGATCGCCCGCCGACACCGCCGGGGTTCGCGCCGGAGACGGCCTGGTCGAAGCCGGAATGATCGGGTTCGCGCATTTCGAACCTGCAGCCAGCGCCAGCAACCGGT
>JBJTMA010000052.1:0-7135 GCA_046063295.1 Novosphingobium sp. | reverse complement strand
CCGTGATCGAGGTCAGCGCCCGCGATCGCCCGGCGCTCCTCAGCCGCCTTGCTCGCACCCTGTTCGAGGCCAAGCTGATGGTCCACTCCGCGCACATCGCCACTTACGGCGAGCGCGCGGTCGATACCTTCTACGTTACCGACCTGCTCGGCGAGAAGGTCGATTCGGTGACGCGGCAGAAGGCGATCGAACGCAAGTTGCTAGAGGCGGCGGAAGAGGAAACGGTCGAGGTCGCGGCTTAGATCCTTGCCTCCAGGCGAGGATTTCTGGCTTAACCGATCAGCGCCTCGGCGATCTGCACCGCGTTGAGCGCTGCGCCTTTCCTGAGATTGTCGCCCACCAGGAACAGCGCGAGACCGTGCGGTACGGTCGGATCGACCCGGACGCGCCCGACGAACACCGGGTCCTTGCCGGTCGCGTCGAGCGGATTGGGCACCTCGGTCACCACCACGCCCGGCGCGGCGCGTAGCAGTTCGAGCGCGCACGCCGGGCTGATCGGACGTTCGAATTCGACGTTCAATGATACCGAGTGCCCGGTGAAGACCGGCACGCGCACGCAAGTTCCCGAAACCGGCAGGTCCGGTATTCCAAGGATCTTGCGGCTCTCGTCGCGGAGCTTGAGCTCTTCCTCGGTATAATCATCCTCGCCCAGCACGTAATTCAGTGGGACTACATTGTGCGCCATCGGCACCGCCCACTTTTCGGGCGGAGGAAGCAGATGGTCGTGACCGCCCTCGGCCAGCTCGCGCGCCTTGCCGCCGACATGGTCGAGCTGGCGGGCGAGCACTTCGATCCCCTCGAGCCCCGCGCCGGACACCGCCTGGTACGTGCTTGCAACCATGCGCTTGAGACCGGCTTCGTCGTGCAGGGGCTTCAGAGCGGGCATCACCGCCATGGTGGTGCAATTGGGGTTGGCGATGATACCCTTGGGCAGGTGCGCCATGGCCTCGGGGTTCACCTCGGCGACGACCAGCGGCACTTGCGCGTCCGAGCGGAAGGCCGAGCTGTTGTCGATCACCACCGCGCCCGCCGCGGCGACCTTGGGCGCGAGCGCCTTCGAGGTCGACCCGCCAGCCGAGAACAGCACCACGTCGAGGCCCGAAAAGTCGGCGGTCGCCGCATCCTCGATCGTCACCCCGTCGACCACCTTGCCTGCCGAACGCGCCGAGGCGAACAGCCGCAGCTTGGCGATCGGGAAGTTCCGCTCCTTCAGGATCTCGCGCATGGTCGATCCGACCACGCCGGTCGCGCCGACAATGCCGACGTTGAGCTTTTGACCTATGCTGAAACGATGAACCATGATGCTGCTCCTGAATGTGGAGAGCAGGGCGGGATCAGTCTGTTTCCGAAAGTGGAAGCCCCGCCTGCTCGTGCGGGGCGGGTTGTCCGGTCGGCTTAGCTACGCGACCCCACAACCGTTCCCGCCGAGGCGGTCGGTTTAATGGTAATAGTCGGGATGAGCCGGTTGGACATGGGACGTGCCCCTAGCGAGCGGGCCGCGCAATGTAAAACGCTTTTTGCAGCGCAGCATGAAACTTTGCTGCGTCACGCGCTCCGGAACGCATTGGTGATCGGATAGCGGCGGTCGCGGCCGAAGTTGCGCGTTCCGAGTTTGACCCCCGGCGGGGCCTGGCGGCGCTTGTATTCGGCGATGTAGAGCAGGCGTTCGATTCTAACCACGGTGTCGCGGTCGAGTCCTTCGGCGACGAGCTGCTCGACGCTCTTCTCGTGTTCGACCAATCCCAGGAGGATCTTGTCGAGCACCGGATAGGGTGGAAGCGAATCCTCGTCCTTCTGATCGGGGCGCAGTTCCGCGCTCGGTGGCCGGGTGATGATTTCATGCGGCATCACCGGGCCTTGGGGGCCAAGCCCGATTTTGGGCCTGTGCTTGTTGCGCCACTCGCTGATCGCGAAGACGGTCATCTTGTAGGCATCCTTGAGCGGGTTGTAGCCGCCCGCCATATCGCCATAAATCGTCGCGTAGCCGACGCTCATCTCGCTCTTGTTGCCGGTGGTGAGCAGCATCGGCCCGAACTTGTTGGAGAGCGCCATCAGGGTCACGCCGCGGATGCGCGACTGGACGTTCTCCTCGGTGATATCGACCGACATGTCGGCGAAAGTCCCTTCGAGCATGGTGTCAAAGGCATCGACCGCCGGCGAGATCGGGATCGTGTCGTAGCGGCAGCCGATCATCTGCGCGCATTCGGTGGCGAGGTCGAGGCTCAATTGGCTGGTGAAGCGGCTCGGCAGCATCACCGACCAGACCCGCTCGGGCCCAAGGGCATCGGCGGCGATCGCGGCGCAGATCGCGGAATCGATCCCACCCGACAGGCCGAGCACCACGCCGGGGAAGCGGTTGCGGTCGACATAGTCGCGCAGCGCCAGCACCATCGCGCAATAGATGTCCTCGGGATGGTCGGCCAGCCGGGCCAGTTCGCCCTTGTCGCAGCGCCAGCCCTGCGCGGTGCGGGTCCAGCGGGTGGTAACGACCTGCTCTTCCCAGTCGGTCATCTGCACCGCCAGGCCGCCGTCGCCGTTGACCACGAAGCTGGCACCGTCGAACACCAGTTCGTCCTGCCCGCCGACGCGGTTGAGGTAGGCGAGCGGCAGCCCGGTATCGACCGCGCGGCGCTTGGCCACCCCGTCGATGCGCAGCGTGTCCTTGTCGATCTCGTAAGGGCTGCCGTTGATGCAGATCAGCAGCTCGGCGCCGAAGTCGGCGAGGTGCCGGCACACGTCGGGGTGCCAGATGTCCTCGCAGATCGGCAGCCCGATCATCACGCCCTTGAACACGATCGGTTCGGGCAAGGGGCCAGGCTGGAACAGCCGAACCTCGTCGAAGGTGCCGTAATTGGGGAGTTCGTGCTTAAGACGGATCGCCGCGACCTTGCCGCCGTCGAGCAGGGCGATCCCGTTGTGCAGCGCGCCATCGATCACGAAGATCGAGCCGACCAGCATCGCCGGGCCGCCATCGGCGGTAACCGCCGCCATCCTATCAAGCTCGGCGGCGGCGCGTTCGACCAGCGCCGGTTTCAGCACCAGGTCTTCGGCCGGGTAGCCGATCAGCTGCATCTCGGGGAAAACGACGAGGTCGCACCCAGCGGCTTCGGAGCGAACCTTGAGCATCGCCTCGGCATTGCCGGCGATATCGCCGACCGACTGGTTCAATTGGGCGAGGGTGATGGAAAGCGTGTCGACCATGCCCCTTCCCTAAGCCGCACCGACGCGTTAGCCAATGCGCATGATCGATCCAGCTACGTTCGACGCGGCAGTGGCCGCTGCCAAGATCCCCGGCGCGGTGGGGATGATCGTCGACCCCGACGGCGTGCGTTTTGCCCGCGCGGTGGGTGAGGCCGACGCCACCTCCCATGTGCCGATGCGCGAGGACACGCTGTTCCAGATCGCCTCGATGACCAAGGCAGTAACTTCGGTGGCGGCGATGCAACTGGTCGAGCAGGGGCGGTTGAGCCTCGACGCGGACATCGGCGCGGTGCTGCCCGATCTTGCAAATCCGCAGGTGATGATGGGAACCGGTCCCGACGGCAAGCCGCAACTGCGCGCCGCCAAGGGCCCGATCACGCTGCGCCACCTGCTGACCCATACCGCAGGCCTCGGCTATTTCTTCATCCACCCCGAAGTGCTCGGCTACTACATGGCGACCGGCATGCCCGCGCCGGGCTCGCTCGATTCAATCCGCATGCCGCTGATGTTCGATCCGGGCGAGAGCTGGGAATATTCGGTCGCTACCGATTGGGTCGGACAGGCGGTCGAAGCGGTGACCGGACAAAAACTGGGCGATTACTTCGCCGAACATGTCACCGGGCCGCTGGGGATGAGCAAGACTGCTTTTCGGCCCGAGATGCCGGCTGACGCCGCCAAGGTCCATGTCCGCGCGCCGGACGGTGGCTGGACGATCAACCCGGCGGTGCTCGGCGGGGGCGAGTTCCAGATGGGCGGCGGCGGATTGTCCTGCACCGCAGGCGACTACGCTCTCTTCGTCCGGATGCTGCTGCGCGGCGGAGAGCTTGATGGTATTCGTCTGTTGCAGGCGGAGACAATCGCCGAGATGACCCGCGATCAGGTCGCGCCGCTTCGCGCGGGCAAGATGGGCAGCGCAATGCCCGAGCTTGCCGGACCATACGATACGTTTCCCGACCAGCACACCGGCTGGGGCCTGGGCTTCCTGATCAACCCCGCACAGGGTCCGCACGGCCGCTCGCCTGGAAGCCTCGCCTGGGCAGGCATCTTCAACTCCTTTTACTGGTTCGATCCGGTAAAGAGGTTGGGCGGCGTGTTCATGAGCCAGATGGCTCCGTTCGGCGATCCGGGCGCACTTGCCGCATTCGGGGCGCTGGAGGAAATGGCCTACGCATAAACAGGCTGCAGGTTCCGGAATTTGCCGGGAAAAACTGCACGCTTGGTCGCCGCCGCTCTTCGCAATCAGGGCAGTCCGCATTATTTGCGGTGCGAACCATGACCAAAATTCGTCGCGACGATATCAAATCCCTCGGCACGATCATTCGCAACCGCCGTCCGCGTCCTTCACGGGGCTGGGCGTTCGGGACGTTGCTGTGCGGCCTTGCCGGTTTTGCCGCTTTGGCCTGGACTCGGCCCGATGCGGTTCCTGTCGGGCGGATGCTGCAGGCAATCCCGCAGGCATTCGCGCACGCCGCAGCTGAACCGGTGCACTGCGCCGCACGGCCTGCCCAGCTGCAACAGGATTTGACGCAGATCGCGCAGAACTTCGACGGCAAGGTTGGGATCGCAGTGGCTCAGGCCGGTTGCGACTGGACCGTTGGCGAACGGCTCGACCAGTACTTCCCGCAGCAGAGCGTATCCAAGCTGTGGGTGGCAATCAGCACGCTCGACGCGGTCGATCGCGGCAAGCTGCGGCTCGACGAACCGATCACGCTTCGCCCCGAAGACCAGGTCGTGTTCAACCAGCCGCTGCGCTGGACCGTGCTCAAACAGGGTTCGCTCACGCTGCCCGCGGTGCAACTGATGACTGACGCGTTGTCGCTGTCGGACAACATGGCCAACGACAAGCTGCTGTGGCGCGTGGGCGGGCCCGATCATGTCCGCGCGGTACTGGCGCAGCGCGGCATCACCGGCGTGCGCTTCGGCCCGGGGGAACGCTTGCTGCAGAGCCACATTGCGGGTCTCACCTGGACCCCGGATCTGGCGACCGGCTACAAATTCGAGGAAGAGCGGGCGAAGCTGCCGATCGGGCTGCGCAAGAACCTGCTCAGCGCCTATATCGACGATCCGCTCGACGGCGCCACCCCGGCGGGGATTGCCGGCGCGCTGGGCAAATTGGCGCGCGGACAGCTGCTCTCGCCCGCTTCCACCGATGTCCTGCTGGGCATCATGCAGCATTCGAAAAGCGGGCCGCAACGGCTGAAGGGCGCGATCCCGCCGGGCTGGACGGTCTATCACAAGACTGGAACCGGCCAGGAACTCGCCGGGGTCGCGACCGGATACAACGACGTCGCGGTGTTCCAGGCGCCGGACGGCACGCGCTATGCCGTAGCAGTGATGATCGGTGAGACTCGCCTGCCGATCAGGGCGCGGATGGAGATGATGCAGTCGGTATCGCGCGCGGTTGTCGCCGCGCACGAGCGGCACCTTGCAGTGTCCTAAAGCGGATAGTCCATGGCCACGTCGCACCGTTGGTAACGCGATCCATAGTCGCGCATGATCCCGGCGTCGTGACGGAACCCGGCCTTTTCATAGAGGTGGATCGCCGCAGCGCATTTGCGGTTGGTGAGCAGGTAAAGCTGCTGCGCACCCATCTCCCTGGCGCGCTCGATCATAGCCGCCAGCAGCGCTTCACCGGCTTTCAACCCGCGCGCAGCCTCGCTCACGCCCATCTTTGTCAGTTCGAACTTGCCGGGTGAGGTCTGCTGGAGTGCGCAGGTACCCACGATACCCTTGCCCGGCACCTCGACGAACAGGATCGCGCCGCCGCGATCGATGATCTCGCGGCGCGGGTTTTCGAGCACCTTGCGGTCGGTTTCCTCAAGCGCGAACATCGCGGTAATCCACTCGGCATTAATGTCGTGAAAGGCGGGGGCGAGTTCATCGCTGAATTCGCGGAAGACGAAGCCAGGCACCTGAACCCTGGCGGCACGCTGGACCAGGGGCTCCTCGGCAAGCGCGGCTTCCAGCGCGGCAATCTGGTCGAGGAACGGCATTGCCCCGATGGAATCGAGCATCGGCTGGACTGCGTGACCAAGCTTTGGCCAGACCTGCGCCTTGGTCAGTTCGATCGCCGCCTTGCCTTGAGCCGTCAGAGAAACCAGCCGTTCGCGCTGGTCATGGCCTGCTTTGCGGGTGATCATGCCCAAAGCTTCCAGCTGGCCGACCGTTCGCGTGACGCCGGGCTGGCTGCTTCCGGTATCGTCGACCAGGCCGCCAATGGTCCTGTCCGAACGGTCGAGGGCGGTCATGATCCCCATGTGGCCCGGCTGGAGCGGGACCCCAGCCGCTGCGGTCACTTGCGCGGCATCGGCCTGCAGGCGCTCTGCCAATCGCTTGAGACGGCTCCCCAGAAACACCGCGCCGTGTTCGGTAACAACATCGACCATAGGTCCTCCCGATTTATATAACATGGTATATAAATCGGGAGGACCTCGTCAAGAGCGCAAACGAAAAGCCCCGCCGGATTGCTCCGGCGGGGCCACTCTTGTTCGCTTGCCCTGGCTTATTCGCCGTCGGCAGCACCTTCGTTGAGGTAATCGCCGGCATCGGCGTCGGTGCCGTGGGTTTCACCCTCGACCGCCGCCAGCGGATCGTTCCCGATCGCGGCTTCGGGGCCCTGTGCCAGTTCGGCGGCATGCTCTTCGGCTGCGGTTTCGGGAGCGATCAGGCTTTCCTGCAGGCTGCGATACTGCGCCCGGAGCGCAGCGTCGCGGCTCGAGGCGGCAACCCGCAGGCGGTTCATGCCGGCGCCGGTGCCCGCCGGGATCAGCCGGCCAACGATGACGTTTTCCTTGAGGCCGATCAGGCTGTCGCGCTTGCCTTCCACCGCCGCCTGGGTGAGCACCCGGGTGGTTTCCTGGAACGAAGCGGCCGAGATGAACGAACGGGTCTGGAGCGAGGCCTTGGTGATGCCGAGCAGCACCGGCTTGCCTTC
>JBJTMA010000051.1:0-11016 GCA_046063295.1 Novosphingobium sp. | reverse complement strand
CTGCAGCGCCGGCGCTGCGGCGAGGATGGGTTGGAGCGGAAGGGCGAGTGCGGCCAATGCGGCGATGGTGCGTTTCATAAGCCGAGGCTAGCGCGATTGTCGCGCACCGCAAGCCGTGGCATTGGCGCTATCAACCAAGGGGAACACAGGAATGGCCGGACAGGGTTCGACCCGTACCATCGTGGTGGCGCTGATCGCCAATGTCGGAATTGCCGCGGCCAAATTCTTTGCCGCGGCGATCACCGGATCATCGGCAATGCTCACCGAAGGAGTGCACAGCCTGGTCGATTCGACCAACCAGCTGCTGCTGCTTTACGGCCGCAGGCGCGCGCAGAAGCCGCCCGATGCACTCCACCCGTTCGGCTATGGGCGCGAGCTCTATTTCTGGTCATTCGTGGTTGCGATCCTGGTCTTCGCGCTTGGTGCCGGTGTCTCGGTCTACGAAGGTATCCTGCATATGCTCGCGCCCGAGGAGGCGGGCAGCCCCTTGGTCGCCTTCATCGTGCTGGCGATCGCCTTTGCGCTCGAAGGCTGGTCGACGCTGGCCGCGCTCGCCGATTTCAACGCTTCGCGCAAAGGCACGATCTGGCAGGAAATCCGCGACACCAAGGACGCGACCACGCTGGTGATCCTGCTGGAAAATTCGGGCGCCCTGATCGGGCTGGTGCTGGCGGCGGCCGGTCTCGGCCTCAGCCTTGTCACCGGCAACCCGCTGTGGGACGGGCTCGCCTCGGTGCTCATCGGGCTGGTGCTGGGCGTGCTCGCGGCGCTGCTGCTTTACGAGGCCAAGGGGCTGCTGATCGGAGAGGCGGCGGATCCCGAGCTGGTCGGGAAAATCAGGGAATGCGCCGCCGGCCACCGGGGGATCGAGACGGTGCACAATGTGATGACCGTGCACTCCTCGCCCACCATGGTGACCGTGATCATCAGCGCCGACTTCACCGACACCCTGACCGCGCGCGATGTCGAAGCCATTGTGGCCGATATCGAACACCAGGTAGCGACCAGCTTCCCGATCGTCGCCCGGGTTTACGTCCGTCCCCAGGACCTGGCGGTCAGCGCGGCTTAACCGCGCCGGCCGCCGCCACCGCCCTGGCGCCGCCGCTGCGGGCGTCCGCCTTCGGGGCGATCGCCGCGCGGACGGTCGCCTTGCGGGCGTTCACCCCGGGGGCGATCGCTGCGCGGCCGATCGCCATGCTGGCGGTCACCGGGGCGCGGCATCTGGCCGAACGGGCGGTCACCCTTCGGGCGATCATTGGGTCGCTCATCGCGCCGGGCCGGACGCGCGGCGTCGCGGTGCGAGGCGGCGGGGCGGAGGTCTCCGCCGTCGCGCTGGCCGTCCTGGCGGATATCGCCGAGCGGATTGTAGACGGGGCCGCGCACCGCAGTCGCCTTGCGGCTGTCGGCGATGCGTTCGTTGCGGATGTACTGATCGCGTGACTGCCCGTCGCGCGACTGGCCGCCGTTCGAACGGTTCTTGTTCGGCTTCGGCCGGCGCGCATCGCCCCCGCGGCCTTCGCGGCGGGAGTCCTGCTCAAGCGGCTGTGCCTTGCGCGATGGCGCGGGGAGCTGCGCGGCGAGCTTCATAAAGTCCGCCGGGAGCGCCTGCGGGGTCAGCTTGACCTTGGTCAGCCGCTCGATGTCGCGCAGGTAATCGCGCTCGTCCGGGGCGACGAAGCTGATCGCGATCCCGTCGGCGCCCGCGCGCGCCGTCCGTCCGATGCGGTGGACGTACTGTTCGGCCACGTTAGGCATTTCGAAGTTGAACACGTGGCTCACCCCCGAAACGTCGATGCCCCTAGCTGCGATGTCGGTGGCGACCAGCACCGGGGTTGAACCCTGGCGGAACGCGCCAAGCGCGGCGGTGCGCTGCGCCTGGCTCTTGTTGCCGTGAATCGCTGCTGCTGAGACACCGGCAGCAGCGAGGTGCCGCACCACGCGGTCGGCGCCGTGCTTGGTCCGGGTGAACACCAGCGCGCGGTCGATGCTGGTGTTGCCCTCAGCATCTGGGGCCAGCCCGCTGCGCAGGCTCAGCGTGAGCAGCGCCTGCTTTTCGCCCTGGTTGATCTGGGTGACATACTGTTCGACCCGCTCGGCGGTGGTCGATTGCGGTGCAACCTCGACCCTGACCGGGTTATGGATGAACTGCTTGCCCAGATCAGCGATCGCCTTGGGCATGGTCGCCGAGAAGAACAGGCTCTGGCGTTCCTTGGGCAGCATGTTGGCAACGCGCTTCAGCGGCACGATAAAGCCGAGGTCCATCATCTGGTCGGCCTCGTCGAGCACGAAGATCTCGACATTGCGCAGCGTCAGCGCGCGCTGGTCGATCAGGTCGAGCAGGCGGCCGGGGGTGGCAACCAGGATGTCGGTGCCGGGCACCAGTGCGCGGGCCTGCTTGCCCACCGGCACGCCGCCGAACACGCACTGGACCGAGAGGTTCAGGTATTTGGCATAGCCGCGCATGTTCTCGGCGATCTGCGCGGCGAGTTCGCGGGTCGGCGAAAGGACCAGCATGCGGCACGAGGCACTGGCGCGCGCCTTGGGATTGGCGGCGAGGCGATGCAGCGAGGGCAGCGAGAAGGCCGCGGTCTTGCCGGTACCGGTCTGAGCGATGCCCAGGATGTCGCGGCCATCCAGCAGCGCGGGGATCGCCTGCGTCTGGATCGGGGTGGGGTCGTTATAGCCCTTCGTTTCGAGTGCACGAAGGAGAGGCTCGGCAAGGCCGAGGTCGGAAAAATAGGACATGAGAAACCTTGTAAATATAGCCGTGCGCACGCCCGCAAATGGGCGCGGCTGGGCAGGTGCTAAATGCAACCCTGCGTGACAAAGGCGGCTTGGAAACGGGCGATCGAGCGTTCGGGGCAATCCTGCTTCAGGCAGGCTTCACGCGGCGCCGAACTGGCTTGCAACTAGGCAAGGTCCGATCGAATGTGCCGCCCATATATGCTGCATTGCGGAAAAACGCAAGGATATTACGCAGCTGGTTTTATTCCTCGAGAATTGCAGCCACGAATCCCGCAGGATCGTCCTCCTGGATGAAATGCTTGCCGTGCAGCGTCCGGTGCGGCTGGCCGTTTGTCCCGGGAACGCGGGCAAGGAACGGGGCATCGCCGCTGCGGGTGATCGGGTCGCCGTCGCTGAAGCAGCACAGGAACGGCTTGTCCCATGCCTCGAATACCTTCCACACGGCGCGCTGGGCGGGGACGGCGGGATCGTCGGGCGATCCGGGGACAAAGCTCGGGAAGATCCGCGCCGCCGCCTTCGACGCCCTGGTCGGGAAGGGCGCATCGTAAGCGGCGACTTCCGCCTCGCTCAGGCGCCGCGCAGTGCCGGCCTGGATCAGCTTGCCGATCGGGAAAAGCGGCGACCAGCGCGAAAAGGCGCGCCAGATGCGGAACGCGCGGGGCAGCTTGTTGCCTTCGGGCAGGCCGCCGTTCGAAAGCACCACCCGGTCGAACCGCTCGGGCATCTCACCCACCAGCCGCAGGCCGAGTAGCGAACCCCAGTCCTGGCAAACCAATGTCATTCCTTTGAGGTCAAGCGCTTCGGTCCAGTGGCGCAACCAGGCGACGTGCTGCGCGTAACTGTAATCGCTCGCGGAGAGCGGCTTGTCCGATTTACCGAAGCCGATCAGGTCGGGCGCGAGCACGCGGCGTCCGGCATTCACGACCGGGCCGATCATGTGGCGGTAGAGGTACGACCAGCTGGGCTCGCCGTGAAGCATCAGCACCACAGGCGCGCCCTTGTCGCCCTCATCAAGGTAATGCATCCGCAGTTCGGGCGAAACCTGGTGATAGTTCGGCGCGAACGGATAGTCGGGCAGCGCGGCAAAGCGCTCTTCCGGCGTGCGGTAAACCTGCATAGACTTGTTGTCCCCCTGATCCCTTGCGGCCAAGCTGGCATACGATCGCGCGGCTGGCAAACGCCTTGCAACCGAATCCGGTCCAATCGCGTTTCTCCCGCAGGAGGCACAATCGCATGGCAGCACGGGCATATTGGCAGGGGCAGATCCGGCTCGCACTGGTTTCGATCCCGGTGGAAATGTACGCCGCCACCAAGAGCGGCGCCAAGATCGCATTCCGCCAGATCCATGAGCCCAGCGGCGAACCGATCCGCTACGAGAAGGTCGCCGAAGGCGTCGGCCCGGTCGACAAGGATGACATCATCTCGGGCTACGAGGTGTCTAAGGGCAATTATGTGCTGCTCGAAGACCGCGAGATCGAGGCGGTGAAGATCGAGAGCAAGAAGACGCTCGAACTGGTCCAGTTCGTCAAAGCCGAGGAAATCGATCCGCTCTACTTCGAAAAGCCGTATTACGTCGCTCCGGCGGACGACCTCGCGGAGGAAGCTTTCGTGGTGCTGCGCGAAGCGCTGCGCAAATCGGGCAAGGTCGGCCTCGGGCAGCTTTCCATCCGCGGTTCGGAAAAGCTCGTCGCGCTCAAACCCTGCGGCAAGGGCCTGCTGCTGGAAACACTGCGCTATGCCGACGAGGTGCGCAAGGGACAGTCGTTCTTCAGCGAGGTCGGTACCGCCAAGCCGCAGGCCGAGCTGCTTGAGCTCGCTACCGCGCTGATCGACAAGCGCACCGCGCCGTTCGATCCCACCGAGTTCCACGACCGCTATGTCGACGCGCTGCGCAAGTTGATCGAGAAGAAGGCCAAGTCGAAGAGCAAGAAGGCGATCCTTGAGGACGAGGACGAACCGGCGCCGCGCAAGGGCAGCAATGTGATCGACCTGATGGCCGCGCTGAAGAAGTCGGTCGGCGGGGCTGACGAGGCTCCGGCGAAGAAGGCCCCGGCCAGGAAACCGGCGCGCAAGCGGGCCTGACATGGCAAAGTCGAGCCTCGCCACGTACAACGCCAAGCGCGATTTCAAGCTCACCGCCGAGCCGGCGGGGAAGATCGAACATTCGGCAGGCGGCAACCGGTTCATCGTCCAGAAGCACGATGCGACGCGGCTGCATTGGGACTTCCGGCTCGAGGCCGACGGCGTGCTCAAAAGCTGGGCGGTCACGAAAGGACCGTCGCCCGATCCCGAGATCAAGCGGCTGGCAGTGCGCACTGAAGACCATCCCTTGGCCTACGCCGAGTTCGAAGGATCGATCCCCAAGGGCGAATACGGCGGCGGCACGGTGATGCTGTGGGACCGCGGCACCTGGGCGCCGGTGCCGGGCAAGAGCTGGAAGGATATCGATCACGGGCACCTGCACTTCACGCTTGAGGGCGAGCGGATGAAAGGCGAGTGGCTGCTGATCCGATTGAAGCCGCGCGGCAACGAAAAGCGCGAGAACTGGCTGCTGCGCAAGATCGAGGACGACTATTCCGCGCCGGGCGATCCCTTGGTCGAAAGGGGGCTGACCTCGGTACTTACCGGGCGCTCGATGGCCGAGATCGCTGCCGATGCCGGTGGCAGTCACTCGCTCAAAGGCAAGAAAGGCAAGGCTTTTGCCGAGGAGATGGCGAGCGCGGCGAAGCACAATGCCGGGAAGGCCCCCAAGGCGAAGAAGCCCGCCGCCAAGCCGAAGTTCCGCAGCCCCCAGCTCGCGACGTTGGTCGACGCGGTCCCGGCGGGCAACCAGTGGATGCACGAGATCAAGTTCGACGGTTACCGCGCACTGATCGCCGCCAAAGGCAGCGATGTGACCGTGTGGACCCGCGGCGGCAAGGACTGGACCGACAAGTTCGCGCCGCTGGTCGCGGCGCTGCAAAGGCTCGACCTGCCGAGCTGCCTGATCGACGGCGAGATAATCGCGCCCGACAAGGACGGCAACCCCGATTTCTCGCAGCTACAGGGCGTGCTCAAGCGCGGCCACGGTTCGCAAGCGCCGGGCGACCGGCTGGAGTACCATGCGTTCGACCTCATCGAACTGGACGGCGAGGACCTGACCCAGCTGCCCAACATCGAGCGCAAGGAGCGGCTTGAGGCGCTGCTGCGCGGGACGGTGCCGCCAATCCACGTTACCGACCACGTGATCGGCGCGGGCGAGAAGCTGTTCAAGGCTATGTGCGCTGCCGGACAGGAAGGGATCATCTCCAAGCGGATCGACGGACACTATCGCTCCGCCCGCAGTAAGGACTGGGTCAAGGTCAAATGCGTGCTGCGGCAAGAGTTCGTGATCGCCGGGTGGAAGAAATCAAGCAGCCCGGCGCGGCCATTCTCATCGCTGCTGCTTGCCCAGAATGAGGGCGGCAAACTGGTCTACAAGGGCAATGTCGGCACCGGCTTCGGCATGGACAATATGGCCGAACTGGCCCGGCTGATGAAGAAGCTTGAGATCGACAAGCCCGCACTCGAGGTCAGCCGCGAGGATTCGCGCGGCGTCACATGGCTCAAGCCCGAACTCGTCGCCGAGGTTGCCTTTGCCGAATTCACCGCAGAAGGTTCGGTTCGCCATGCAAGCTTCATCGGGCTGCGCGGCGACAAGAAGGCGAAGGATGTGAAGCCCGAACACGCTGAACCTGTTCCTGCCGAGGAAAGCCTGGTGAAGATCAGCAATCCCGACCGCGTGATCGATCCTGACAGCGGGCGGACCAAAGGCGAACTGGCCGCCTATTACCAGGCGATTGCGCCCCTGCTGCTGCCCTTCGCCGGGAGCCGCCCGCTCAGCCTGGTGCGCTGCCCGCAAGGCCGGGCCAGGCAATGCTTCTTCCAGAAACACGACAGCGGCACGTTCGGCAAGGCGGTGCATCACGTGCCGATCCGCGAGAAGGACGGGGCAACCGAGGACTACCTCTATATCGATGACACTGCGGGCCTGCTGACCTGCGTACAGATGGGGACTATCGAATTCCATGCCTGGCAGTGCCGCAGCGATGCGATCGAGGCGCCCGACCGGATGATCTTCGACCTCGATCCCGATGAAGCGCTCGACTTCTCAGACGTGGTCAAAGCCGCAGTGAATCTGCGCGATACGCTGTCCGATCTAGGGCTGGTCAGCTTCGCGATGCTGTCGGGCGGCAAGGGGGTGCACGTGATCGTGCCGCTGCATCCCGGCCATTCGTGGGACGTCCACAAGGACTTTGCCCGGCGCTTTGCCGAAGCGCTGGCGCAAAGCCAGCCCGAGCGGTTCGTCGCAACGATGAGCAAGGCCAAGCGGCAGGGGCGGATCTTCATCGACTGGCTGCGCAACCAGCGCGGCGCGACCGCGGTAGTACCCTATTCGGCACGGGCGCGGGCGGGGGTCCCGGTGGCAGTCCCGATCGGTTGGGACGAATTGACCAAGGCCGAGGATGCCCATCCCTATTCGGTTGCAGATGCAAAGAAGCTGATTGAACGCAGCCGCGATCCCGCGCTCGCTGGCTGGGGCATCGCCGACCAGACATTGCCGGAGTTGTAGCGCTGCGACCCAGGGCCTATGGGCCGCGCAATGCTTCGCCTGTCCGACCTTGCCCTGTCACTGCACCATGCACCCGGCGACGTGCTGCCCGCGATCGCCGCACGGCTTGGGGTGGGCGAGGCCGAAGTGCTCAGCCACCGCCTCGCGCGCCGCGGCAACGATGCGCGCAAGCGCGGGGCGATCAAGCTGGTTTATTCGTTCGACGTCGAACTGGCCGATGAAGCTGCGGTGCTTGCGCGGCTGGCCGATGATCCGCACGTGCGGCGGACGCCTGATACGACCTGGCGCCCGCCGGTTACGGTCGAGAACTGGGAGGGCCCGCGCCCGGTGGTGATCGGAGCGGGGCCGTGCGGGCTGCTCGCCGCACTCGTGCTGGCGCAGATGGGTCTGAAGCCGATCATCATCGAACGCGGCAAGGCGGTGCGCGAGCGCACCAAAGACACCTGGGGGCTGTGGCGGCGCAGCGAATTGCAGGTGGAAAGCAACGCCCAGTTCGGCGAGGGCGGGGCGGGGACCTTCTCCGACGGCAAGCTCTACAGCCGGATCAAGGACCCACGCCATTTGGGGCGCAAGGTGCTGACCGAGTTCGTGAAGGCGGGCGCGCCCGAGGAAATCCTCACCGAAGCCCACCCGCATATCGGCACCTTCCGCCTCGTCACCATGGTGATGTCGATGCGCGAGACCATCGAGGCGCTGGGCGGCGAATACCGCTTCGGTACCCGGGTCGACGCGTTCGAGCGGGAAGATGGCAAGATCGCGGCATTGCACCTTTCCACCGGCGAGCAGCTCGAAGCCAGCCACGTGATCCTCGCAGTCGGCCATTCGGCGCGCGATACCTTCGAGGCGCTGTGCGAGGCCGGGGTGCACATCGAGGCCAAGCCCTTCGCGATCGGGGTGCGGATCGAGCACCCGCAAGGCTGGATCGACCGCGCGCGCTACGGCGAGGAAGCGGGGAATCCGCTGCTCGGTCCGGCCAGCTATGCCCTGGCGCACAAGGCCAGCAACGGCCGCTCGGTCTATTCGTTCTGCATGTGCCCGGGCGGGCGCGTGGTCGCGGCGACCAGCGAAGCGGGCCGCGTCGTTACCAACGGCATGAGCCAGTATTCGCGCGCCGAGTTCAACGCCAACTCCGGCCTGGTAGTCGACATCTCACCCGAGCGCGATTTTCCCGGCCATCCACTCGCCGGGGTCGCCCTACAGCGCGAACTGGAAGAGCGTGCCTATTCGGCGGGCGGGCGGAATTACCACGCGCCCGGTCAGTCGGTGGGCGATTTCATCAAGGGCCAGCCCTCCACGGCCTTCGCCAGCATCGAGCCGAGCTACAAGCCGGGGGTCAAACCGACCGATCTTGCCGAAGTGCTGCCCAAATTCGTCACCGACGCGATCCGTGAGGCGCTGCCGGTGTTCGGGCGGCAGATGAAGGGCTACGACCATCCGGACGTGGTCATGACCGGGGTCGAAACCCGAACCTCCTCGCCGGTGCGGATCACGCGGGGCAAGGACTTCCAGAGCCTCAACACAGCCGGCCTCTACCCGGCGGGCGAAGGCGCGGGTTACGCCGGGGGGATCCTCTCCGCCGCGGTCGACGGAATCAAGGTGGCCGAAGCCTTGGCGCGCGATCTGGTGGGCGCTTGAGCCAGCCATTCGACGCGATCGTGCTTGGCGCGGGAGCGGCTGGGATGTTCTGCGCCGCGCTGGCCGGACAGCGCGGGCGGCGGGTGCTGCTGCTCGATCATAATGCCGATCCCGGGCGGAAGATCCTGATCTCCGGCGGCGGGCGGTGCAATTTTACCAATTTGAACGCCGCGCCAGAGCGGTTTCTTTCGGCCAACCAGCATTTCGCCAAATCGGCACTGAGCCGCTACACCCCGCACGATTTCCTCGCATTGATCGACGCTTACGGGATCCCGTGGCACGAGAAGACGCTGGGCCAGCTGTTCTGCGACGGCTCGGCGCGGCAGGTGGTCGAAATGCTGCTGGCCGAATGCGCCAAGGGCGGGGTGGAGCTGCGGCTAGGTGCGCCGATTGGGGCGGTCGAGCATTCCGACGGGCGCTTCCATGTCGCGGGGGCAAGTGCACCCGCACTGGTGATCGCGACTGGCGGACCGTCGATCCCCAAGCTCGGCGCCAGCGGGCTGGCCTACGATCTCGCGCGGCAATTCGGGCTCAAGGTGGTCGAGCCGCGCCCGGCCTTGGTGCCGCTGACGCTGGGCGGGGACGAGGTGCTGTTCCGGGAACTGTCCGGTGTCTCAGCGCCGGTGGTGGCGAGTTGCGGCAAGGCGCGTTTTGCCGAGGCCGCGCTGTTCACCCACCGCGGCCTGTCGGGGCCGGCGATCCTGCAGGTTTCGTCCTACTGGAAACGCGGCGAGGCCGTCGGAGTCGATTTCTTCCCCGCGCAAGCCCCCGGCTGGCTCGCTGCAGCCAAACGCGAAACGCCGCGCAAGATGATGCGCAAACTCCTGGCCGAGACGCTCTCAGAGCGTCTGGCCACGGTTCTCACCGAAAGACTTGAAGTCGACCGCGAACTGGGCGCGCTGAGCGACAAGGCACTTGCCGCCGCCGAAACGGCGCTGCGGGGTTGGCAGTTCCACCCCAACGGCAGCGAAGGCTTCGCCAAGGCCGAGGTCACCGTCGGCGGGATCAGCACTGCCGAGCTGTCATCGCAGACAATGGAAGCACGCAAGGTGCCCGGGCTTTATACGATCGGCGAGGCCGTCGACGTCACCGGCTGGCTTGGCGGATACAACTTCCAGTGGGCCTGGGCGAGCGCGCACGCGGCCGCGCAGGCGCTCTAGCCGCGCACTGAATCGTTCCATGCGGTTTCAAGCGCTGCCGCGCTGCCGCTCCCGAAGACAAAGCGATCCGGCCTGACCAACACCGCCTCGGCCCCATGGTTGTCGAGCCAGCCCTCGATCTGCCGCGCAAATGGTGCCAGCGATGACTCCGCGAGGTCGTCACGCGCAATCAGGCTGTGGCCAAGGCCGAGCACGTCGTCGAGCCTCGATCCATCCGCTGCAAGGGTTTGCGGGAAATAGCTTCCCGCACCCGCGCTTCTCGCCATGATCGTGCCCGCCGAGATCGGCGGATAGGCCGGTGGCCCGTCGGGCAGCTTGCCCAGCGCGCGGGCGAGCTTGAACTTGCAGTCGCGCACAAAGGCGCCCCATTTGCTGGTGATGCAGACGGTCTTGCCCATCATGATCGCCATGTCGATCGTCGCGCGCAGGTTCGGCGCGCGTTCGACCTGGTAGCTGTCGAGCAGCGCATCGCTTGCCTCGCCCCTGGTCACCGCAGCGAGTTTCCACGCGAGGTTCGCCGCATCGCGCAGGCCTGAGCACATGCCCTGTCCGGCGAACGGCGGAGTCTGGTGCGCCGCGTCACCGGCCAGCAACACTCTTCCTTTGCGCCACTGCGCGGCGATCCGCGCGCGGAAGGTGTAAACCGCCTTGCGCTCGATCCGTACCGCGCCTTTTACATTCCACGGCTCGAGCAGCTTTTCAACAAAGGCATCGTCGCTGACCTGTTCGGCGGTTTCGCCGGGTTTGATCATGAATTCCCAGCGATGCCGCCCAGCGCCCATCAAAACGCACGTGGTCGGGCGGTTTGGATCGCAAATCTGCAGGTTCGCGTCAGGCAGCCGGGAATAGTCATCGACCAGCGCGTCGACGACCAGCCAAGGTTCG
>JBJTMA010000050.1:0-52516 GCA_046063295.1 Novosphingobium sp. | reverse complement strand
TCGCGGTTTGCCGCTAAGCCCAAAAGGCATTGGCAACGAAGTGTGGGGCTGAATGTGGGTCTGGCAATGAGATAGAAAAAATATAGCCGTAAAAACAGTAGCTTATTACACATTTGGGCAGACACCCTCTCCGCCAGATAGCATTGCACAACCATTGAGCAGTAGCCTGATCGACCGCTTGCACGCATTTCTTCAGCGTGCAGGTCCGGCGCTAGCGTATCGGCGGCGGACAGTTCTCGCTTGCCGCGTTGTTGACGATCTTGGCGCTGCTGACTGCCACTACAAAGCCCGGGGCCGCTTCAAGCCGCAAGGGAACGGCTACCCGGTCGAGCGTGGCACCCGATTGGACAAAGCACCGAAGCGGAATTCGAGTTGTCGCAGTCACGCCTGCCAGCTTGGTGAGGTAGTCTTGGCCAAGCACGATGCTGCCACCGCCGAAAGTCAGCGTGAGGGGATGCGAAACCGGTTGCGGCACGCGCCAAAGCAGTTCCAGCGCACCGCTGGTCGACCAAGACGCGAAATTCACCGGTGGCCCTTCAAGTGAGACGGCACCTGGTCCTGTCCAGGTGAACTGCCGCGCGTCCTCCTGCGCTGCCAGGTCCACTTGTCGGACCAGAATGTTGCCATCGCTCGAAATGTGCCAGGGCGCCGGGACGGCACCGCGAGTGAGCAGCGTGGTTGCTGCATTCTGGGCGGCGAGGTCGACACCCGGCGTCTCATTGACACGCCCGACCCAACGGGCGTGCCGGTAATCCAGACCGTAGCCGCGCGCGAACAACGGCTTCGTTACCGGTGAACGAGCATCGCCAGGCCAGGCGAAAGGCAAGCGCCCGGTGAAATCGCGACGGGTCTTGCCAGCGCGGTCCGCCACGAGCACGTCGGCAATGCCGCTGCCTTGCGTGCCGGGCAACCACGCGGCCACAAACGCATCCGCCTGATTGATGAGCTTGCCCACGAAGAGCGGGCGCCCGGACAGGAAAACAATCACCACCTTGATACCCTGAGCGCGCAGCCGCGTGATCAGCGCTTGGTCGGCATCGTCGGTCCGGAACGCCAGGTTGGGCAAATCGCCATTGTATTCGGCATAGGGCCGCTCGCCGACCACCACGACGGCAACATCGGGCTTGCTTACGTAGGCTCCGTCGGCGGACAGGTTTGCCTGTCCCCCGTTTGCCGACACGGCGGCAGCCAGTGCGCGTCCCACCGTCTGGCCGTTGGGGAAGTCTGCAGCTGTGGTGTCGCCGCCTTGCCAGGTGATGGTCCAGCCACCGGCCTGCATGGCCATGTTGTCAGCTCCAGAACCCGCGATCAGGACCCGCGAGCCAGCCGTGAGCGGCAGCAGGCCCCGGTTGTTCTTGAGCAGTACGAGCGACTTGGCGACCGCTTCGCGCGCAAGCGCAAGATGGTCTGGCGCTCCGACCTGTGACACGTCGCCGCGCTCGACGGGGTTCGGACCCATGAGTCCCAGCTTGAACTTCACCCTGAGGATACGCCGCACGGCATCGTCGACCCGGGTCATCGAGATGCGCCCCGCCTTGACGTCTTCGACGGTTGCATCGAACAGCCCGCGCCAGCTGTCGGGCGCCATCAGCAGGTCAACCCCTGCATTGATCGCTGCGGGGCAATGCGTTGCGCTGCAACCAGGGACCTGCCCGTGTCCGTTCCAATCGCCGACCACCAGGCCGGAAAAGCCCATCCGCTGCTTGAGGACACCGGTCAGCAGGCTCTGGTTGCCGTGGTGCTTGGCTCCATTCCAGCTTGAGAAGCTGGCCATAACGGTGAGCGCCCCGGCATCGATCGCGGCGGGATAGCCCGAGGCATGCCGCGAAACCAACGTTTGCTCGGAAATCTTCGCGTCGCCTTGATCCCGGCCATCTGCGGTTCCTCCGTCGGCGATATAGTGCTTGGCCGTGGCCGCGATTGCGCGGGGGCCAAGCGGCCTGCCCGGTGCCAGAGAACCCTGAAGGCCGAGCGTCATCGCGCGTGAATAGCCGGCAACCAGAACGCTGTCCGAAGAATAGCTCTCGTAGCTGCGTCCCCAGCGAAGATCCTGAGCCTGCGCAAGGGTCGGCGCGAAGGTCCATTCAATTCCAGTGCCAGCGACTTCGGCGGCGGTTGCGGCACCGATGCGCCGGACCAATGCGGGATCATGGGCAGCGCCCAGACCGATGTTGTGCGGAAAGATCGTCGCGCCGGGCAGGTTGCTGTGTCCATGCACAGCATCGACGCCGAACAGGACGGGAATGCCCGCACCGGCATTGCGCGAGGCGGTGCGGTACTCGGCAACCATCTTGCGCCAGGTAGCGGGGTTGGCGCGCTCGTCGCCGTAGGGTCCGGAGTTACCGCCGGCGAGGATCGAGCCGAGCGGATAGCGGGACAGATCCGCCGGAGCGACCGAACTGATATCGCCCTGGATCATCTGCCCGACCTTCTGCTCGAGCGACATCTTGGCGAGGAGGGCGTCGATCTGTGCTTCGGTTTGCGCATCGCTGATCGACGAAGGACTATGCGCTTCCGGCCACAACCTGGGGTGGGCCACTGCGGCGTTCGGATCGGTCGGGGAGGGCTGGGCCCAAAGCAGCGCCGCGCTGGTTGCAAACACCGCCGCACCTGCGCCGGCAAGCCACTTTCTGACTGACATCACTTCACCCTGCGATTGATATGTTGTGAACGTTCTCAGTGACACACCGCGCAAGCAGTCGTCAAGTCTGGGGCAGCTCCTTTGCCAACGAATAGAGCAGGAGGCATGAGACGAGCGAAAGCGCCGCCAGAACTGCAAACAGGGGCGCGTAGCCGAGCACGGGAACCACTCCGATCGCGAGCCATGGCATGATCAGCGAAGGCACTGTGTTGGCAAGGTTGAACAGCCCCAAATCGCGGGCGCGCCGCGCCGGACGCGGAAGAATACGCAATGTCTGTGCCGAATGCAGTGCAAGGAATACCGAACTCGAAAGTCCGAACACCAGGTATCCGGCAATCGCAATCTCGATACCTCGCGACAGGCTCATCACGAACAGTCCGGTAGCGGCTATACCGGCACAGGCTTGCAACGGCACGAGTGGCCGCGCTGTGCGATCCGACCAGCGTCCTGCGGCAAGCGCAAGCGGAGCAGCCAAGACCATGGCGGCGCTGAACAGGCGCGCGGTCTGGTGATCGCTGATCCGGCCGTCGATGCTGAGCAGCCAAAAATAAAGATAGGAGAACAAGCTGGCTTCGGCGATCTGGACGGCGAGCCGCGACAGCCACATCTTTGCCAAGCGGAACCCACCGCTGCGGGGGGCGGCAGTCCGACTTGCGTCGTGCTGCGGTTCGCGCTCGACGCGCGGGGGCAGCGGGACCAGAAGGACGGGCGTGATGCACAGGGACACCAGCAGCGCCACCAATTCCAGCCGCGTGCCGGCATAACCAAGCAACGGCATCGTAATGAGTGCACCCGACAAGGCCCCCATTCCCGGAGCAAAGGCCATCAGACCGCCGAGCCGGCCCTTGTGGTCATCGGGGACTCGATCGCCCGCCAGCGCCGCCAACGGTCCCAGCATCATGTTCAGCGAGAGTTGCCAGGCAACGATTGCCGCGATGAGCGCCGGTTGGGTCCGGCATTGACCGATTACCAGCAGCATCACGTTTGATAGGATGAGCCCTGCTCCGATCCAGCCGCGACGGTTGCGGCTAAGGTCGCTAATGTATCCGAAAAGGATTCCGCCCAAACTGGCCGCGATCGCACCGACCAGGGTTATGGTCCCCAACCATTTCACCCCTGGGCCCATTCCCGCCAGGCCCGCCACCTGCACCGGCAAAAGAATGGTCAGCAGCGGCGTATAGGAGATCGAGCCGCCCGCCCAAGCCAACGCATAAAGCAAAATGAAGCGATCTATGCCAAATGAACGCGAAGGATCATTCACCGGATGCACCCAGCCGGGCGACCGAACCGCGGCTTATGATTTCGGCAGGCACAATGGTCAGCGTCGAGGGCATGGGGTCGCCATTTCGCGCAGCGATTATTAGCTCGACCGCCTTCGATGCCGTCGCTGCAATCGGCTGGTCGATCGCAGTCAAAGGCGGCTGGGTGAAAAGGACCAACGGGGTATTGTCGAAACTGACCAGTGACAGGTCGCGGGGAACTGACAAGCCAAGTGAGCGCGCAATATCGAGCGTGGCGAGTGCCATCTGATCGTTACTGGCGATGATGGCGGTGGGTCGGTCAGGCCGGTCGAGCAGGTTTCGCGCCGCTGCCTCGCCCGAAGCATAGCTGAAATCGCCCGCAGCGAGCAGCCCAACCGTTTCCAGCCCCTCGCTTGCCATAGCCTCCAGCCAACCATCGATGCGCCAACCGCTAAGGTCGTATTCGTTCGCCCCCGATATGAAGCCAATCCGGCTGTGACCGTTTTCGATCAAATATCGAGTAGCCTTACGCGCCGAGCCTTCGTCATCCATCGAGACTGGAATGCCTGCTCCGTTTTGCTTGGATCCGATCCGGACGAAGGGAATCCTCTGCTGGTCAAGCAGCGAGACGATCTGCGGATTGTCAGAGTGTGGCGGGGTCAGGATGATGCCATCAGGTTGAAGGGCAGCAATCGCGGCGAGCAACTCGCGCTCGACATGGTCGCTATGCGTGTCGACCAGTTCGAAGATCATCCGGTACCCGAACTCGGCGCACTTGAGCATTCCGCCCAACAGCATCTGATCGACCCAGTCGGTACCTTGACGCGCCCGCCAATCCGCTATCGTGCGGTCGCGGTCGTTGATCGCCAGGATCAGGTACGATCGCGACCCACTCATCCGCTGCGCTGCGATTGAGGGAACGTATCCAAGCTTGTCGATCGACGCCTGGACCCGCTCCTTCATTTCGGGACGAACGTTGGGTTCGTTGTTGATCACACGGCTGACGGTTTGCAGCGACACGCCGGCGTCGGCGGCCACATGCTTAATTGTCACGGCCTGGCGGCGCCTTGCCATCGTTTACTTGCCCCCTGCGCTGCGCTGCCAGACGCGAACCCAGTCGATTTCCATCAGCTTGGGGTATCCGTCAAGCTTCACGCCGCCCAATCCGCGCGCTTCGGGTAAGCCGCCGCCGATGGCGAGGTTGACAATCAGGTAGAACGGCTGGTCGAACGGCGCGCCCGGGCTGAGCGAACCCGTTGTCGACCATTCGCTGGCGACACGAGTGGCATAGGTCTTGCCATCGAACTGCCATGTAATCTTGCCGGGTTCCCAGACGATCCCATAGGTGTGGAAGCTGCCATCAAGTACCTCGGGGAAGGGCACTTCTTCGCCCTTGTGCAGGTTCTTGGGCGAACTGCCTCCGAAATGAAGGGTCCCCAGGATCGTATCCTCACGCCGGCCCGCGCACTTGGTGCAGGGCACGCCCAGATTGACCGCCTCGAGAATGTCGATTTCGCCTGAAGATGCCCAAGGGCCGTAGGTATTTTTTTCGGGAAGCATCCAGAACGCCGGCCAGGTTCCCTGGCCCTGTGGAAGCTTGGCCCGCATTTCGATCTTGCCATAGCGCCACGATGCCTTGCCCTTGGTGGAGAGCTTGGCCGAACTGAAATCCCGGCTTGCCTCGGCATCGGGCATCGCCGCGCCGGCGCGCAGGTGCGCGGGAAGGGCGGGACCGGTGCTGCGTTCATGCCGCGCCGTGATCACCAGCTTGCCATCGACAACGGCAGCATTCCGAGCGCTTTTGGTATAGCATTGCCGCTCGTTATTGCCGCCGCCCCAGCAATCGGCTTCGAACGACCACTTCGCGCGGTCGATCTTGCCGCTGTCGAATTCGTCGGCCCAGACCAGCTTCCAGTCGTTGTCGGCGGGTGCCGCCGCCGGCGCCAGAAGGGCAACACCGGCGAGGACGAACAAGCGCGCCCACATCACGCCGCCTCGCTTTGCCGTGCCGCGCAGTAGCTCGCGATGTAGTCCCCATGCGACGGCAAGGTGTCAACGGTGTTGCCAACCGAAGTGCGCAGGCTGCCGAGAAAATGATCGAGTTCCTCCGCCCGCAGCTTGGCAGCGATCGGATGATAGCTTTGCGGCATGATACCCTGGCCCATCATAACCTGGACCCAACTGTTTTCGACGAACAGTTCTTCGTTCTTGCGGAAGACCCGGCCCGTTTCGCGGAACAGCTCTATCTTCTGGGCCAGACTGTCTGGAACCGGCAAGGCCGCACAGTGCCGCCAGAACGGCGTATCGCGGCGCTGGGTCACGAAGTAGTGGAGGATCAGGAAATCCCTGATCTGCTCCATGTCGGTGAACTGCTGGTCGTTGAATTCGGCCACGTCGCGTTCGCTTACCGGGCCGGCCGGAAGCATCCGGATCAGGCGCAGCACCGCGCGCTGGATCAGATGGATGCTGGTCGATTCGAGCGGCTCCATGAACCCGCCCGACAAGCCCACTGCCACGCAATTGCGGTGCCACTGCTTGCGCCGCACCCCGGTGGTGTAGCCAATCACGTTGGGCTTGGTCAGCACCTCGCCCTCGACGCTGTCGAGGAGCTTTTCTAGCGCCGTGTCCTTGTCCATGTAGCGGCTGCAATAGACGATCCCGTTGCCCTGGCGGTGCTGCAGTGGGATGCGCCACTGCCATCCCGCCTCGTGCGCGATCGCGCGGGTATAGGGCACCGGGGGGCGCACGCTGGCGGTCTGCACCGCGATGGCGCTGTCGCACGGCAGGTAATGGGTCCAGTCGTCGAACCCGGCATGCAGCGCGCCTTCGATCAGCAGCGCACGAAAACCAGTGCAGTCGATGAACAGGTCACCCTCGATACGGCGGTCGCCGTCGAGCCGCAGTGCATCGATGTTCCCGCTTAGCCCATCAAGTTCGATCTCTGCGATCCGGCCCTCGATCCGCACTGCGCCCTCGGCCTCGGCGCGCTTCCTGAGGAAGGCGGCATACAGCGATGAATCGAGCTGGTAGGCGTAATTCATCTTGTCATCGGGCAGGTGCGCGAACTTGCCCGCCAGCGCCGCCTTCAACTCAAGGCAGTAATCATCGTAGCTGTGCTGGTGACCGTTGTTCAGCCCGTGCATCCAGAAGTGCTGGAAGCCCGCGGACCAGTGATCCTTGCCCGTCATGCCGAACGAATGGAAGTACCGCTCGCCCACGTCCTTCCAGTTCTCGAACAGGATTCCCAGCTTGAAGGTGGCCTGGGTCTCACGCATGAAATCGGCTTCGTTGATGCCCAGCAGGCGGTTGAACAGCACGATCGGGGGGATCGTGCTTTCGCCCACGCCGATCGTGCCGATCGCATCGGATTCGACCAAGGTGAGTTCGATCGTGTTGCCCAGCGTCCCCGCCATGGCCGCGGCGGTCATCCAGCCTGCGGTGCCGCCTCCGGCAATCACCACGCGCAGCTTTGCGGGCGCGCTCATCGTGACAGACTCCTCAGCAGCTTGGCGCGGATCTGGCCGGCCGTTTCGGGCGTGAGCGGGGCAAGGATGCCGCGCGCTTCGGGGGGGAGGTGCTGGGTCACATCGGCTCCATTGGCAAAAACGTAATGATCGAACAGCGCGCGCCAGCGGTCCTTGTCGGCCTCGGGCAGGTCGCGCAGCGCAAGGATGGCGTGGAACAGCGCATCCTCGGGCTGGCCGAGGTAAGCGGGCACATCACGCCACCAGTAGTTCACCAGAACGTTGAACGGGGCGAGGCCCTCGACATGGTGCCACCACATCGAGGGCACGTATATCGCGTCTCCCGGCTCGAGTTCGGCGACCTCGGCATGCGCCATCGCTTTCGCAAACCGGGGGAAGCGTTCGAGATCAGGGGCGCTGAAATCGACCATCGAGACGGGCCGACCCGCAGGCGTGTTCTCAAGCGGCCCGAGATAGAGGTTGGCGAATTGTTCGGGCGGGAACAGCGTGAAACGCCGCCGGCCCACCGCGCAGACCGCGACGTTGCTCGGCACGTCATTATGCGCTGCGATGCGGGTACGGCTGCCGATCCAGATCGATTCTATCGGATGCCGATTCCCCAGCGGCAGCCGGTTGGCCTCGGCGAGCCCGTTGAAATAGTCGCCCATGTCGATCGACGAGAGGTAGATCGCCGGAGCGTCCGGCTTGTCCTCGTTGGCGCCTATACCATCGAGGATCGGGCCAAGCGGACCGTTGGCCATCCGGAAATTGACCCCCATCGCCTCGTCGTAAAACAAGCGCTCGCCGCCGCCGGGAAGGCCGATATTGACCGGGAACACGCGGTCGCGGGCGTGGCGGACGAGGTATTCCCGCGCTGCCGCGCTGCTTTCGCGCCCTGCCTTGACCAATGGCCAGTCGCGGGCAAGGCCGCGCACAACAAAGGGGCGGTCGGCATCGCGCAAGCGCGCGTCGAGTTCCCCGGGAGACACCTGCTCCTCGGCGACGCGGGGCAGGCCCGCCACCAGGCTCGCGGGGTCAGCCATTGCTCCGGCGGTTCTTGCGGCGAACGAGCTTGGCCAGATTGCCGAGCGAGGCGAGCGCCATGTAGATCGGTTCGAGATGACCGGCGGCGTGGAGTTCGGCAAGCGCGCCTGGTTCGAGAGCGGCCAGCTTCGTCTCGTCGATCAGGTGATAGCCGACCAGGCGGTGCATCGCGCCGCTATCGAGCGTGACGTCCATCGAGAACGGCTCGAGCAGTTCAAAACGGGCAAGTGCCGCAAGGAACTCTCCGCTCGCCCGGTAACCTTCATCGAGCGAGCCGAGCTGCCGGGTCATTTCCTCGAGATACGGCGTCTGCTGGCCCGCATCGTCAAACACGCGCATCCCTTCGCCCGAAGTAGAAATCCGCGGATGGGCCATGTCGATGTGAACCTGCGACGGGCCGCTGCCATCCTGCGAACGGCCAACCAGGAACGGTTGGACACTCATGGCCAGCGGACGGCATGTCGCATTCCAGCGCAGTTCCTCCAGGTAGAGGTTTTCGCCGGGTTCGAAGCCGAACAGCGCCAGTGCACCGAACATGCGGGTCTCCGCATCGTAGCGAAACAGGATCGGGTATTCGCAGGCGAGGCGGCGGAATTCCTTGGGAACAACCAGGCTGGCCATTACGCCATCGCCAAGGCTGCTGCCTGCGCCGGTATCTATGCGCAGGGTCCCGTGATCGGCGGGATTGAGTATCTGGTGGTTGGTCATGGTCAGGCGGTTCGTCTTTCTGCCGGGACAGTGGCAATGGCATCGAAATAGGCGCGGTTGCTGGGCAAGCCGGCCAGCATCGACCGCGTTCGTTCGCGCACCTCGGCAAGCCGTGCCGAGGCAAGGCCCGAAGCGGGGCTCGCCGCTCGCTGTGGGACATTCGTCATCCCGTACAGCACGTACTGCTGGCTCGCCGCCGGGAACACTTCTTCGAAATCGGGAAAATCGGCAGCACTCGGAGGCTGCTCGGCCCACAACCGCAGGTTTTCGGCCAAGCGCTGCGGCACGGTTTCGGGCGCGCGCTGTGCCAGCCAGTAGGGCTCGTCCCTGCGACTCAGAACATAGTGGAGTTTGAGGAACTCGACGATCCTGTCCCAGCGATAGCGGAAGCGGGCGTTGAAACGTTCGGCGTGGATGTCCATTGCGGCGCGGCTCATCGGCAAGGCATCGCCAAGCGCGCGAAGCGACAGTTCGATCATCACGATAGCTGATGCTTCGAGCGGCTCGATGAACCCCGCCGAGAGCCCGATCGCGATGCAGTTGCGATGCCAGAAATGTGTGCGGTGGCCAGTGCGGAACGCCAACAGCCGCGGATTGAGCGAGGCCGCATCGCAGTCTGGGATCGAGCGAGCCACGTAGTCGCGCAGCACTTCGTCAGCCTTGGAATCGGACAGGTGGCGCGAGCTGTAGACACAGCCGATCCCGCGCCTTGTGGGGAGGGCGATGTCCCACAGCCAGCCAGCCTCGTGCGCCGTGCCGATAGTGACCGAGGCCAATTCGCTGTCGGGCGCGGTCGGAACCTGCACGGCGAGCGCGCGATCGTTGAAGGAGACGTCCGAACGATCAACCCATTCGACCCCGAAATGACCGTCGATCAGCAGGCCGGCCTGACCGCTGCAATCGACGAACAGGTCTGCCGCAAGGCTGGTTCCATCGTCGAGTTCGAGTGCAACGATGTCGCAGCTATCGTCCGTGCGCACCGCCACGACTTTCGCCGAAAGCCGCCGCACCCCGAGGCGCTGGACGGCATGGCGCGCAAGGAGCGCGGCAAACTTGCCAGCGTCGAGATGGTAGGCGTAGTTCAGAGCGCCTGCATAGTCGGGCATCGCGCGCTGGCGGGGCGCAAGATTGGCAGCAGAGACCGCAAGTTGGGGCGTCATAGCGGCGGCGAAAGAAGCGTCTCCGTCACAGGCCGCAAGGAGTTCGCGCATGTCACCGGCTGGGGGCAGGGTGAACGGATGACAATAGCTGTCGCCTGGGTCCCCGCTGACCCAACCATCGAACCGCGAACCCTGCTTGAATGAAGCGTCGCATGCGGTGAGAAATTCGAACTCAGGAATGCCGATCGTCGCCAGGGTCTCGCGCATCGTCGGCCAGGTGCCTTCGCCCACGCCAATAGTCGGGATATCGGGAGCTTCCACAAGCGTAACCTGCAGCCACGGATGCCGAGCCGCGAGTACGCAGGCCGACAGCCAACCTGCGGTGCCGCCGCCCACAATTGCAACCTGGCCAATCTCTCCGCTCATACGATCGTCTTACTCGAAACGTCTGTCCTTGAATGCGGAAAAGGAGCCGCACCGGCATGCGGCGCGGCTCCCTGTCTGCTGGCCGGCCCTCAAGGGGCCGTCCGGATCAGAACGTGTAGCGCAGCCCCGCAGCATAGCGGGCATAGCCCGGCGCGGCGAAGAACACGGTTTGGTCGTTGCGCATGTGGCCCTTGCGGTCGGCGTTGGTGATGTTGATCCCTTCAACGAACACCGTGGCGCCCTTGCGGAACTCCCAGCTCGCGCTCACGTCGAACTGACCGTAAGCGTTGATGTAGTAGGGATCGAGGCCGTAGCCCGACAGGAACCCGTCGCGCCAGTTGTAGGCGACACGAGCCTGCACGCCGTTCTTGTCGTAGTAGAGCACCGCGTTGGCGCTGTCCGAAACGCCGGGCACAGCAAACTGCGTTGCGGTGTAACGGAGGGTCGGGTCGTACTTCGTGTCACTGCGGACGATCGTGTAGTTGAGCTGGGTACCGAAACCGGTGTTCCAGAAGCTGTGCTGGATGGCGAATTCGAAGCCATGCAGGTTTGCCACCTGGCTGCTGTTGCTCTTGGTGCTCGTCGTGAAGATCAGCGCCGGATCGCCCGGCTGACCGATGATACCTTGCGGCGAGCCGTTGTTGAACAGCACCACGCTCGGATTGTTGGCGGCGAGATAGGCGAGAATGTCAGCGAAGGTCGGGCTGCCGCCCAGCGCCGCCCGTGCAGCGTTGGCAGCGGCCCCGGTCGACGGGTTGGTCAGATTGAACAGCGGCTGCTGGACGGTCGTATCGGCAATGAAGTTGCTGACCTTCTTGTGGAAGAAGCCAACCGAGATGTAGCTGTCGCGTCCGTAGTACCATTCGGCCGAGAGATCGATGTTCTTCGACTTGTACGGGATCAGCGCCGGGTTACCGGTCGACGCTGTGCTGCCACCGCCCGGACGGTACGGCTGGTTGACCTGGAAGCCGGCCTGCAGGCTTGCATAGTCGGCGCGGGTCAGGGTGTGGCTGTACGATGCACGCAGCTTGACGTCGTTCATCGGGTTGAGGTCAAGGTCGATTGCCGGCAGCCAGTTGCTGTAGTGGCTCTTGCTGAGGGTGGTGCCCGAATAGTTCACCGAACGCGGTGAAATCTCGTTGGCAGCAGTCCATACCGTGCCAGTCGGAACGGCAGACTGAGCCGAGGAGTTTACGTCGGTGTTTTCGTAGCGCAGGCCCATCCGCAGGTTCACCTGCATAGTGCCCAGATCAAACTTGTGGTTCGACTGAATGTAGGGCGAAATCGTCTTTTCCGAGATGTGCCGGTCGGCCTGGAAGTTTGCGAGACAGGTGCCTGGCGCGGCGGAGCCAGTCCAGGGAGCGCTGCAGATCTTCGCCTTCTGTTCGAGCAGGGTGATCAGGCCGGTTGTATCGATCTGGAAGTAGGTGGGGATGATCCCGGTGGCATTCGAGCCTTCCATGCCGGCAAGGTGGGGCGGCAGGGCGGTCGCCACATAAAGCGAATCCGGCACGTCCAGACGCTCAAAGATGTTCGGATCCGGGTTGGCGTCGATCCCTCCCCAGCTGTCGCTCTGGATGAAACCGTAGGCGGAGCGAACCTTGTTCTCCGTATATGTCGCGCCGAAATCGAGACTGTCGATGAACGAGGCGTCGAAGTCCCAGTGGCCCTTAAGCGACACCTCGTCGATGGTGTCCTTCATGTAGGCATTGCGGAACGCGTTACCCGCGGGGCGAATGTTCGCCGCATTGATTTCCGAACCCGGATACATGTTGACCGAGATGACCGGCATGGCGTGGGTGAAGTCGACGGTCTGGTTCTTGACGCCGTAAATCGCGCTGCCGATGGCGATGTTGCTGCCATAGGGCGAAGTCGGCTTGCTTTCCGCAGTCGAATGATGCGCGTCGAATTCGACATGCAGTGGGGAATCGCCGTCGTAGCGGAGGTTGATACCGATCGACTTGTTGATTGAACGGTTCTTGGCCACCGCGCCGGTGATCGCGAGATCCTTGCCTTCGCTCTGGTTAAAGGCTTCCGAATAGAAGTTGGGGCCTGCTGCCGGGCCGTTGGTCCAACTGCTGGTGGTGTTGTTGTGGTTGAACCACACGCCGATGCTGTTCGTGCGCGCATCGATGGTGTTCTGCGAATAGGTGTAGTCAAGCACAGCTTGCAGGCTGTCGGTTGCCCTGATCTGCAGGACCGCCTGGCCGTTGATCCGCTCACGCTCGATGTCGGTAAAATCGTAACCGGCGTTCTGGGTCACCTGATAGACGTCGGTCGCCTTCGGATGATTGGTCACCTGCGCGAAGTTGCCGCGCCAGTCGTTGGCGTCGACCGGCAACGAGCCCCAGTTGTTTTCGTTGCCAAGGTAGCCTTCACGCCACCCGGCATTGAACTGCGCGAGGCTCGCGCGGCGCTTTTGGTAGGTCCCGGTAATCAGGATGCCCCAGGTATCGTCAGCGAAGGTGTGGCTGAGAATGCCCGAAACTTCAGGCGTGATGTGGGTGCCTTCGAAAGTGTGGTCATAGACCCCCTTTACTGCGAGGCTGCCCTTGAAGCCGGGGCGGTCCAGCGGGCGCGGGGTCTTGATGTTGATGACCGAACCAATGCCGCCAGTGGGCAGGCTGGCGCGGCCCGACTTGTAGACTTCGACCCCGGCAATGCCTTCGGCGGCGAGGTTGGCGAAGTCGAAGCTACGCGAGGCCGGCGCTTCACAGCAGCTGCCCAGGCCCGATGCGGGCATCTGGCGGCCGTTGAGCAGGACCAGGTTGAAGTCCGGCCCAAACCCGCGGACGGTGACCTTCGAACCTTCACCGCTGTTGCGATCGATCGACACGCCGGTGATGCGCTGCAGGGCTTCGGCGAGGTTTGTATCGGGGAACTTGCCGATGTCTTCGGCCGAAATCGCATCGACCACGCCTTGCGAATCGCGCTTCACGTCCATCGCGTCGCGGAGTGAGCGGCGGATGCCGCTAACGACGATTTCCTGGGGCGCATCGGCGCTATCTGCGGCTGGCGCTTCCTGCGCCATTACGGGATGCCCAGACAGCCCGATCGCAACAATCGAGGCGCTGACCAGCAACCGACCGAGCCTGGCTGTGCGTGAATCACTCGTCATCCAAATCCTCCCCGGAATACGCGCACTTTATCGTGCTGCGTCGAAAATGTGAACGTTCACCTAAATGATAATGTTCACATGGTCAAGCCGTACAAGAGCGCCATCGGCATGGGAAACAGACTGGACCGGGTGGCAGGTTCGCTTGCGCACGTGTGCAATTCAAAAGTACGAATTGATGCAATAAGGAACGGCCGTTCCGCGTCGACTGGCCGCACAGCCAGAGAGGTGCGCTTATTGCAAAGCGTTTGACTAATTTTGTCCCCAAGCGCTACATCGACTTCGATGTAACCGGTTTCATATGGTCTTGGCTTGAGAAAAATTCTGCGCAATTCGGCGGGGCTTGCGGCACTTGTGGTGGCCGGGAATCTGGCGGCCGGCCCTGGCGAGGCGCCACTGGCACCCCGGGTCAGCAACTACGAACGCCACGTCGTCTTCGACAATGCCAGGGTTGAAGGGCCCTGGTACTACAGCCAGGCGGAGGTCGTGGCGCCGAGCAAACTGGAGCTCAATGGCGGCAAGCTTTCGATCGATGCTTCGCGCTACCATTCCGCGCCCAATGCGATCCGCATTGCCTGGACCTCTAACGTCGGGGGTGGCTGGTGGGCCTCGCTCGACGCACGCAAAATGCGTTCACTGGCCTCATTTGAAGGTGACAGCCTGACCTTCTGGGTCTGGTCCGACAACGAACTGACCCAAGCCAATGCCCCGCGCTTGATGCCGAGCGACACGGCCGGGCAGGGGCTGCCAGCGATCGACATGACCGGTGAGGCGGGCCGCATCCCTGCGCGAACCTGGACCAAGGTGGTGCTTCCATTCCGGTCCTTTGCGGGAATGGCGCGATCGACCGAAAAGCAGTCCTTCGATGTCGCGAAGTTGCGCAGCCTTGTCTTTGTCCAAGGTCTGGATGACGGCCAGCCGCATCAGATCTGGATTGACGATATTCGGGTCGAGGATGCGGTTTCGGCCGACCGGACCGCGCCCGCGGCGCCGTCTAGCCTGCTTGCCAAGGGATATGACCGACACGTCGACTTGTCCTGGGCGGCATCACGCGGCGACGATGTGGAAAGCTACCGCATCTACAGGGCGCAGCCGGGCGGCCCGTTCGAGCAGGTGGCGATCCAGCGCGGCGACCGAACCCGTTACGAAGACTTCCTGGGTGCAAGCGATGTCTCGGCGCGGTACCGGATCACCGCGATCGACACTGCAGGCAACGAAAGCGCGCCAACTGCAAGTGTCAAAGCGGCAACCCATCCGCTTGATGATGCCGGGCTGTTGCAAATGGTTCAGGAGGCGGAATTCCGCTATTACTGGGACGGCGCGCAGCCAGACAGCGGGATGGCCCTTGAAGTTACCCCGGGTGACCCGGACCAGATTGCGCTTGGTTCATCGGGGTGGGGGGTGAACGCCATCGTCGTTGGCGCCAGCCGCGGTTTCGTTACGCGCCAACAGGCGCTTGACCGGGTGCGGAAGATCACCGGCTTTCTTGATCGGGTGCCGCGTTTTCACGGGGTTTGGCCGCACTTCATCGATGGCCGCACCGCGCAGCCGATGGCATATTTCGGGCCTTACGACGATGGCGGAGACCTGGTTGAGACCGCCTTCATGATTCAGGGCCTGCTGGCCGCGCGCCAGTTTTTCGACCGCGATACGCCGGCCGAACGCGAACTGCGCGCGACCATCACCCGTCTGTGGGAAGGGGTGGAGTGGGATTGGTACCGCCAGCGGCCCGATAGTCCGTTCCTGTACTGGCACTGGTCGGAGGATCACGGGTTCTACATCAATCATCCGCTGATCGGATGGAACGAAACGGGCATCGTCTATTTCCTCGCCATCGCCTCACCCACGCATCCGGTACCTGCCAGCATGTGGTATTCGGGCTGGGCGGGGCAGAACGATACGGCGGTCAAATACCGCCAGGGCTGGAGCCGTACCACTCAGGGCGATCATTACACCAACGGCAACAGCTATTACGGTCAACCTCTGCAAGTGGGCGAGGGCAGCGGCGCCGAGCTGTTTTTCCCGCAATTCGTCTTCATGGGACTCGACCCGCGGAGCCTGAAGGACGGCAAGGCCGACTATTTCGCCAATAGCCGGGCCATGGCGCTGATCGCTCAGAGTTATGCCAAGGACAATCCGCGGGGTTGCAAGGGATATGGCGCAAGTGCCTGGGGTCGTTCGGCCGGGATCAATGCGGGAGGCGGGCGTTCGCTGCCGGTGGACGATAATTGCACGCTGGTAGTCCACGCCTCGATCGGGATGATGCCGTTTACGCCCGCGGAATCGATGGCCGCGCTCAAGCACTATTACCGCGATCTGGGGAAAGGCACCTGGGGCATTTACGGCTTCACTGACAGCTTCAGCGAGCAGGACAACCTGTTCGACGAACACTACATGGCGCTAAACCAGGCGCCCACAGTTGCGATGATCGAGAATTATCGCACCGGGCTGATCTGGAAGCTGTTCATGAAAAACCCGGAAGTTGGCCCAGCTCTCAAAGCTATCGAAGCTGCCTCGACCTCTGCCGGAGCGGCGCCATGAAGGCGGCGTCAGACGCGATGTAAGCGGTTTCGCGAAGGCCTTGAAAAGGATAGGATGGGGAAAAGGCGGGGTTGCCCATGATGACCGACAACGAACCGATTTCGCGCATCACCATCGTCGGCGGGGGCACTGCCGGCTGGATGACCGCGGCGCTGCTGTCGCGGCTGTTCACCAGCGGCTATAAGATCCGGCTGATCGAAAGCGAGGAGATCGGCACGATCGGGGTCGGCGAAGCGACGATCCCGGCGATCAAGATCTACAACGAGATGGCCGGGATCACCGAGCTTGACCTGCTGCGCGAAACCCACGCGACCTACAAGCTGGGCATCGAGTTCGTGAACTGGCGCGATGCCGGGCACAGCTATATCCACGGCTTTGGCAACATCGGACAGGACCTGCTGTGGCTGCATACCCACCAGTTCTGGCTTCGCGCACGCGCGCTGGGGAAGGCGCAGCATTTCGACCACTATGCACTGAATTGCGCGGCGGCGCGGCGCAACAAGATGGCGGCCCCGGACAAGCGCAATCCCAATTCGCCGCTGGCGGACATCGACTATGCCTTTCATTTCGACGCAACCGCCTATGCCCGGTTCCTACGCGCGCGAAGCGAAGCGCAAGGGGTTGAGCGGATTGCCGGGACCATCATCGACGTCCAGCAGAATGCCGAAACCGGCTTTGTCGAAAGCGTCACCTTGTCTGACGGGCGAAGCGTTCCGGGCGACCTGTTCATCGATTGCTCCGGCCAGCGAGCGCTGCTGCTGGGCGGGGCGATGGGGGTGGGGTACGAAGATTGGAACCAGTGGCTGCTGTGCAACCGGGCCTTGGCTGTGCCATGCGAAAGTGCGCCCGAGCTGACCCCCTACACCCGCTCGACCGCACATGCGAACGGCTGGCAATGGCGCATTCCGTTGCAGCACCGAATCGGCAATGGCATGGTCTACGCAGCCGAGCACCAGAGCGACGACGAAGCCGCGAAGCTGCTGCTGGGCAATCTGGATGGAAAGCCGCTGAAAGATCCGATGCCGGTGCGGTTCCGCCCAGGCCGTCGGCACCGGAGCTGGGAGAAGAACGTCGTTGCGATCGGGCTGTCGAGCGGATTTCTCGAACCGCTTGAATCGACCTCGATCCACCTGATCCAGACCGCGATCTTCCGGCTGATCGCGCTGTTCCCCGCGCGCGGGTTCGACGCAGCGGACATTGCCGAATACAACCGCCAGTCGACCTTCGAGATCGAGGACGTCCGCGATTTCATCATCGCGCACTACAAGGTTACGGAGCGCGGAGATTCCGAATTCTGGCGTTATCTCAAAGACATGCCAATCCCCGACAGCCTCCGCGAACGGCTTGACCTGTTCGCCAGCTCGGCCCGCTTCTTCCAGCATGGCAAAGCCGAGCTGTTCCGCGAGGAAAGCTGGGTCCAGGTGCTGCTGGGGCAGGGCATGAACATGCGCCATGATCCGATGGTTGCGCTCATCCCGGACGAAAACATCCTCTCCTTCCTGCAGGATATCGACGAGGTGATCGCCGAAACCGCTGACAAGCTTGAGAGCCATGCTGACTATATCGCGCGGCTGCTGAACCCCGCGCCGTCGTCGCAAGCCAAGGGGCCGGTGCAATTCGGCCGGGCCGGCAGCGGTCCCGCCATGACCATCACCCGCGCCTGATTGCCACACCCAGCAACAATGTGGGCAATCGTGCCTGACAACTATTGTAACCGGTTACAAAGCAGCATAAGCGTTGCGGGACGCGATTGATTCGAACCGCGCGGTTCGGGGGGTTCGCAACGTCGCATTCGCTGGAAACCGGTCACAAGCACCGGTGCAAGCCAAGAGGGGAGAAGGTCTAGTGGCCTCGCAGGAAAATATCCAAAAGCGCGTCTCAGGCGCGATCTCGATCACCGCCATGGCCTTCGCGCTGGCAATCGCCGCACCAGCGCATGCGCAGTCCGATAGCTCGAGCTTGCAAGGGCATGTCGACGGCGCGACGGCGGGTACCGAGGTTGTGGCAACCGATACCCACACCGGCCGCTCGGTTACTGGCAAGGTCAACGAAACCGGGGACTATGAGATCATCGGTCTGCGCCCGTCGACCTACAAGGTCGAAGTCGCAGGCAAGCCGGCGCAGCAAGCTACCCTGCTCGTCGGACAGACCTCCTACGTCGATTTCTACGACAAGGGCAACGCGATCATCGTCACCGGCGGCCGCACGGTTCGCGATGTGCATAACCCATCGGTAGCGACCAGCGTTACCCCCGCGCAGATTGAAAACCTGCCGCAGAACCAGCGCAACTTCCTTGACTTCGTGAACCTGGCGCCGGGCGTTTCGGTCGCCCCCGGGAGCAACCATCAGATCCAGGCGGGCGCGGTCAGTGCCTCGAACGTCAACGTCCTGCTCGACGGGATGAGCCTCAAGAACCTCACCAACCATGGCGGCGTGTTCGGGCAGAACTTCGGTCTTGGGAACCCGTTCCCGCAAATCGCGGTGCAGGAATACAAGGTCGAAACTCAGAACTTTGGCGCCGAGACCGGCCAAGCCGGCTCCGCCCTGGTTACCGCGGTGACCAAGACCGGTGGCGACGAATTCCACGGCAGCGCGTTCATCCAGTTCCAGCCGCGCCAGTTCATCGAACAGCCCTATTTCGACAAGCTCGCGAACCGGCCCAAGCCGGCTTACAACCGCAAGCAATTCGGCGGCGACCTGGGCGGGCCGATCATCCCCGGCAAGCTGACTTTCTATCTCGCCGGTGAAGGCACGATCGAAAACCTCCCCGGCTCGACGAGCCAGATCAACCCGTCGAGCCCGGCTGCATTGGGTTATCCGTCCAGCGTGATCAGCGCGATCAACGGCGTGCCCCACAGCTTCGATTTCCATCAGGGGCTCTATTTCGGCAAGCTGACTTTCTACGCGAGCGATCGTGATACGGTGAACCTTTCGGCGTTTGTTCGCCGTGAGAACAACCTCAGCGATATCGACACCAACGCCGCGCCAAGCCACGGCCGGACGATCCTCACCCATCAGGATCGTTTCCAGTTCCAGTGGAAGCACAACGGCGAAGATACGCTCAACGTGCTCAACGTCTCCTACGACAAGGCAACCCAGTCGACCCCGAGCGTCGGGACCGGACCGGAATTCGTGCTGTCCCAGGGGCAGCCCGCGAATGCCACCGATGCCACGCAGAACTTCTCGGAAGGCGGGCTTTTCGGCGCGCACTTCTTTACGCAGGGCGATACCCAGAAGCAGATCAGCATCCGCGACGATTTCACCAAGCGGATGGGCGATCACACCCTGAAGGTCGGTGGCCAGGTCAGTTTCTTCGACTTGTCGCGCTCGGTGAGCAACCGCTTCAACGGCAGCTATTACTATTACAATCCCGGTTCGGCCGGGACTTTCGATCCAACGACTTCGACCCCCTATGGCTTCCGCATCAACACGGTGTCCAATTCGACGGTCAAGGCCAAGGATACCCAGATCGGGCTCTATGTTCAGGATGAATGGAAGCCGGACGATCACTGGACGCTCAACCTCGGCATCCGCTGGGACTTCGAAAGCAACGCCAACAACAACAACTACGTCACCCCGGCGAACATCGTTTCGGCGCTGTCGACCTACAAGGGCTGGCAGGCGCGCGGGATCGACTACCGCGACTATGTGTCGACCGGATCGAACCGCAAGCCACAGTACGACGAGTTCGCCCCCCGCTTCGGTTTCTCCTACGACGTCCGCGGCGATCGCGATCTGGTGATCTTTGGCGGTGCCGGGCGCTACTTCGATCGATCGCTGTTCATTGAAGGCGTGATCGAGACGCTGAACAATTCGGACAACATCGTCCAGGGCGTGTTCTGCGGCAATCCGGGGGCGACTGCAGGGTGCATCACCTTCACGCCCGCGCTGCGTGATCCCGATGCGCTCCGGGCCGCCGCCGCATCGAGCGCGGCCAGCGGTTCGGTCTGGGTGCTCAACAACAAGACCCGGGCGCCCTATTCGGACCAGTTCGACCTGGGCTTCCGCAAGCGGCTGGGCGACGTGCAGCTGACGGTGACGCTCAGCCACATCCGTTCGCACAACATCTTCCAGTTCGTCCGCGCGAACTTCCACGACAACGGATTTTACACCGTCAACGCGGATTGCAGCAACGGCGGTGATGCCTGGATCAACGACAACGCGATGACCAGCGCGCCTCCGGGCTGCCCTGCGGTCGGTCCGGCAATCCTTCCCGGGTTCACCGGACGCCTCGATCGCGGGATGAACGATGGCAAGGCGGCTTACACCGGCCTCTACATCCAGCTGGAAAAGCCGTTCACCGATGTCACGAAGTTCGGCTTCAGCTCAACCCTGACGATCCAGCGCGCCCGCACCAACGACGCGATGGAGCTGTTCGGCGACGAGTTCTTCAATGGCGCCCGTCAGGACGCCTACGGCTGGAACTACGTCAACGGGGTCGAGGATTGGCGCTGGGTGACCACTGCCAATTACCGCGCACCGTGGGGCATTACGCTGTCTGGCACCGCGACGTTCTCGTCGGGTCCGCGCTTCGGCAACATCCAGGCAGCGTGGAACACCAGCCCGTCGATCGCCACCCCGCTCGACACCTCGGTCTGGGCGAACTTCGGCGGTCCGCTGCGTCCGAACACCTTCATTGGGTACAAGCGAGTCGACCTGCGCGTCGCCAAGACCTTCGAACTGCCGTTCGGCGGCGGACACGAAGTGACGGTCGATTTCCAGGCCTTCAACGTGTTCAACTGGCTGAACCGCAGCTATTCGTCGTGGGGCTCCGGCCAGGGCAACAACCCGCCGCTCACCGAGAACAGCCAGGTCGGCAACGATGCCCGCTCGTTCCAGGCGGGGATCAAGTACAAGTTCTAGGGCTCCCGAAGCGGGTCGCAAAGGTTGCGGGGGGATGGCTATGCTGTCCCCCCGCAATTTCGTTATCGAGGCGCGCCGCATGACCGAAGTAAGCGCACGGCTGGACCGGCTCGGGCGGACGGAAAGCCCGGTCGTCACGCTTGACGGACTGAGCGCAGACTGGGCGGGCCTGATCCAAGCAGCCGCCGCGCTGGCTCCGCTGCCGCCAGCGGCGGGCATCTACTATCCGGGCCTCAGGCGGATCCTCTGCGAGGCCGACGCAGCTGCCTGGGGGCGCTGCCGCCATTTGCTCGAGCTGGCCGCGCCCTATGTGGCGGGCGGCTTCGATTGCGACGGGTTTGACCTGGTCGAGGCGAACTTCTCGCTGGTGACGACCGCGCCGCAGCAGCTGGTCCCTGCGCAGCGCCACCCGCATTTCGATTCAACCGATCCTGACTGGATCGCCCTGATCGCCTATCTGTTCGGTGGCGAGGAAGATAGCGGCGGGACCGCTTTCTTTCGCCACCAGGCCACGGGCATCGAGGTGGTTGACGATGCCAGCTGCGCTCGCTTTGTCAGCGCTGCCCAGGTCGAGGCACCAGTGATGCAGGGGTACTTCTCTCCAGGCGATCCGTTCTATGAGCCGATTGGCGCAATTGCCGCGCGTTTCGGGCGGGTGGGTATCTGGCGCGGCCACTTGCTCCATTCGGGCGTGATCGGGCCCCAACACAACTTCTCGCCCGACCCGCGTGCGGGACGGTTGACGCTCAACTTGTTCCTGAAGCTCAAGCGCAACTAGGCATGGTCGATCCAGCCGCCGGTGAACCCGGCGGTCTTCAAACCCCGCACGATTGTCGGACAGTTCCGCATCACCCGCCACACCCCTTCGTTGCGGTAGTTGGCGAGCGCGCAATGCACCGCCCCCTGGTCGAGCCCGAGCCAGTCACCCCCGACCCAGCCGAGCTTCGCATCGACCGTGCCGGTTTCGGGCTTCAGCGCGGTGTCGCGGAAGCTGGGATTGTAGCCGTCCATGAATCCATAGCGCCCGTAAAGTCTCGGATCCTTGCGCGCGGCGAGCGCGCGAACCGCCGGGATGGCAATCTCGGGCGCGAAAGGCACCGCGGTAACCACCGCGGGCGGGCACAGCGTGCCGTCATCAAGTTCGTCCGGCTCGCCGATTGGGCCACGCGCCGCATAGCCGTAGAAGTGCACGGGCCTGCCGCCGCGCATTACCTGATAGTCGCCCGGGCCATCACAGGCGGACAAGCCCCAGAAGTCCTTGCCGTAGAGATCGAACTGCATCGGGTTAACCTCGGCATAGGCGCGCTGCGCCCAGGTCGCCCGGCGGGTGTTTTCGAAATAGTCGAACCCGGCAGCTCGCATCGGCTTGTCGAAGATGCCGCGAAAATCGATCCAAAGTTCGGAGAACTGGTGGCCGAACAGCGGACCGAAGCCCAGATGACGCGTCGCGCCACTGCCGCGCCAGAAGCGCGGATAGCTGGCGGTCCACACGTTCCAGGCATCGCTGCGTACCGGGTGGCGCCTGGCGCCCAGTGCCAGAATATAGACCAGCTTGCCCTCGTTGTAGCCGTCCCAGATGCGGTCGATGAAGCCGTGTTCGGGATGCCAGCCCATCGGGATCCCGCCGTCGGCGCGCGCGATCCAGTCCCACTCGGCGCGCTCGACGAGATCGGTGGCGAGCGCCCGGATTTCGCGTTCGTCGGCGTTGTTCCGGTCGAACCACTGTGCGGCAAACAACATGCCCATGAACAGCATCGCGCTGTCGACGGTGGACAGTTCGGTCTTGCCATAGCGCAGCCCGGTCTCGGTGCTGAGGAAGTGATAGAAAAAGCCCTTGTAGCCCGCGACGCCCTCGGCCTGGGGTCCGGTGGGAAGCCGGGCCAGGAACCGCAGGGTGTTGAGGGTCCGCGCGCGCGCATCGGCGCGCGATATCCATCCCTGTTCAACCCCCAGCGGGTAGGCGGTCAGCCCATGGCCGATCGCGGTGATGCTGGCGAACGAAGGGGTGGGCCAGCGATCGAGGCACAGCCCGGTGGCATGGTCGGTGCGTTCCCAGAAGAAATTGAACGCGCGCCGCTGGATGTCGGACAGCAGCGGGGAGAGGCGGTGTTCGCTGAGGCGCGCTGGCTTCGCAGCCACCGGCAGGGGGGCTGCCGCGCCGGCACCGGCAAGGGCCATCAATCGCAGGGCGCTGCGACGATCGAAATCAACAGTCATGATGCAATCCGGAATAGGTAAGGGTCAGCTTGCGGCGGTCGTTCCGCGCACGACGAGCGTTGGCATCAGGCTCTGCAGCGCGGGCGGATCGCCCTGGTCGGCGATCCCGGCCACCAGCTGTTCGACCGCGCGACGCCCGATGCCGACCATATCGACCTTGAGCGTCGTCAACCCGAGGTAGCGGGCCAGCGGTACGTCGTCGAAACCGGAGACCGCGACCTGGCGCGGAACCGAGATGCCGACTGTGCGCAGTGCCTGCAGCGCACCCATTGCCATCATGTCGTTCGCGGCAAAGATCGCGTCGAAATCCGCGCCTTCCGCGAGAAGCTGCTGGACCAGCCGCTCGCCGCTCTCGTCGCTGAAGTCGCCCGTCATGACGCGCACCGGCAGGTCCGGGGCAAGCGCTGCAAGCGCATCGGCAAAAGCTGCCGAGCGTTCGGCAGCGTCGAGGTTCTTGGGATCGCCCGACAGGTGAACGATGCGCTTGCGCCCGCTGGCCAGCAAATGCCGCACCATCAGCATCACCCCGGCGCGATTGTCGATCCTGATATTGTGATGATCGACGTCGTCCGGACTGTTGACCAGCACCGCCGGGAGCCCCCCGGGCAAAGCCGAGGCAAGATCGTCCTTCGTCAATTCGGGAGCCATCACGATGACCCCGTCGACCCGCCCGTTCATCGCGCCAAGCGCTTGCCCGGCCAGGATCTTGTCGGCGTGCATTGTAGATAGCAGCAGCATGTAGCCATGCTCGCTTGCTGCCCGGTCCATACCGCGCACCATTTCGCCGAAGAATTCGCCGTGCAGGTCGGGCAGCACCACGCCGATGGCATGGGTGCGGGAGGTACTGAGGCTGCGCGCTGCGGCGTTGGGGCGATAGCCCAGCGTTGCCATCGCCGCCTGCACCTTGGCGCGCGAATCCGGGTGGACGTTCGAATGCCCGTTGAGCACTCTTGAAACCGATGCCACGGACAACCCCGCTTCCCGCGCCACATCGCGAATTGTTGCCGCAGCCTTGTTCAAAACGGGAATTCCCCATCGCCTGTCCGTATGAAAATGATAACCGAGTGCTAGAACGATTGCTACCGTTGTGCGAGCAACGTATGTAACCGGTTACAGAGCGCGGACAAGCGCTTTCGATTCGATGACCCCGATGTGGGAATGGAGTGGGACGGGAATGAGCGAGCAGGGGGTTTCGAGGCGCAGCGTGCTTGCAGCAATGGGCGTTGCAACGGCCTGGGCGGCCAGTCCGTTGCGCGCCGCGGCCAAGGTTGCCGCCGCGCAGCCGGTTCCGGCTTTCATCAACGCCCTGATCGCGAAGATGACGCTTGAAGAAAAGGCCGGCCAGCTGACGCTGCTGCCCTCGGCGTGGGGCGGAAGCCAGGCGGCCCAGCTCAATCCTCCTGGCAATGGCCAAAGCTTCGACGCCCAGGTTGCCGATGCGGTGGCGGGCAAGCTGACCGGGGTCTTCAACGGCAATGGCGCGGTCATGGCGCAGCGTATGCAGCGTGCGGTTATGGACCGTTCGCGGATGAAGATTCCGCTGATCTTTGGCGCCGACGTGATTCACGGCCATCGCACGGTGTTCCCGACGCCGGTGGGCGAAGTGGCCAGCTTCGAACCCGATCTTGCCATGCGCACCGCGCGCGCCGCGGCGTTCGAAGCGGCTGGCGCGGGGATTGACTGGACCTTCGCGCCGATGGTCGACATCGCACGGGACCAGCGCTGGGGCCGGGCGATGGAAGGCGCCGGCGAAGACGTGCTGATCGGCCGGCTTTTCTCCGCCGCGCGGGTCCGCGGGTTTCAGGGCACGGATCTAAAGGCGGACGACGCCGTGCTTGCCTGTCCCAAGCATTTCGCCGCCTATGGCGCTGCCGAAGCGGGGCTTGACTACAGCACGGTCGACGTCTCCGAGCGCACGCTGCGCGAGGTTTACCTGCCGCCGTTCAAGGCCGGGTTCGATGCCGGGGCGGTCACCACGATGGCCTCTTTCAATGAAATTGCCGGCGTTCCCTCGACTGCCAATCATTGGCTGATGACCGACTTGTTGCGCGGCGAGTGGAAGTTCCCCGGCATGGTCGTTTCCGACTACACCGGGGACGAGGAACTGATCCTTCACGGCGTGGCCAAGGACGGCAAGGACGCCGCGCGCCTTGCGATCCTCGCTGGGGTCGACATGTCGATGGCCAGCAATCTCTATGCGCTGCACCTTCCCGCGCTGGTGCGCGAAGGTGCGGTTCCGATGGCCTGCATCGATGAGGCGGTTCGCCGCGTGCTTGCGGTCAAGGCGATGGCCGGGCTGTTCGACAATCCCTTCCGGCGGATCGATCCGGCGCGCGAGGCGGCTCGGTCGCGACTTCCGGCCAACATCGCTCTCTCGCGTGAGGCCGGACGCAAGTCGATCGTCATGCTCAGGAACGAGGGCGACCTGCTGCCGCTGGCCAAGGACGCCAAGGTTGCGCTGATCGGCCCCTTCGCGGCGGGACAGCACGACCTGATCGGCGGCTGGTGCGTCTATGGCAGTGACGAGCAGGCGGTCGATCTGGCCACCGGCATGCGCGCAGCGGGGGGCAAGCTCACCGTGGTCGAAGGCAGCGGCGTGGAAAGCGCGATCCCCGGCGGTATCGAGGCCGCGGTTGCGGCGGCCAAGGCCGCGGACATCGTCGTGCTGTCGATCGGCGAATCCCAGAACATGTCGGGAGAGGCACAATCGCGGGCCGAGATCGTGCTTCCCGCGCCGCAGCAGGCTTTGGCAGAGGCAGTAGCTGCAACCGGCAAACCGGTGGTTGTGGTGCTGCGCAACGGGCGCGCCCTCGCGCTTTCGGGCGCGGTCCGCAATGCCCCGGCTATCCTGGTCACGTGGTATCTCGGTAGCGAAAGTGGCAACGCCATCGCCGATGTTCTCTACGGAAGCGCAAGTCCCTCGGGGCGACTGCCGGTCAGCTTCCCCTACCTTAGCGGACAAGAACCGTACCACTACGATCACAAGCCGACCGGGCGCCCGCAACCCGCCGGTCCGCGGGTCGATTACAAGGCCCAGTTCCGCGAAGTGCCGAATGCGGCGTTGTTCCCGTTCGGCCACGGCCTGACATACGGCAGGATTGCCTATTCAGCGCTGGGCCAGTCAGGTCCGAACCTTGCCTGGACGGGTAAGCTGGAGCTCACGGCGACGATCACCAACAGCGGCAAGCGCGCCGCTGAAGAGGTCGCACAGCTCTACATCCATGACCGCGCGGCCAGCGTGACCCGGCCGGTCCGGCAGTTGATCGCGTTTCGCAAGGTCGCGCTCGCACCGGGTCAGAGCACGACGGTGCGTTTCACGATCGACCGCTCGATGCTCGAATTCTATGGCCTCGAAAACCGCCCGACAGTCGAGCCCGGTCTGTTCGACGTGTGGATCGCGCCAAGCGCGCAGGACGAAGGGGCGCGAGGCACCTTCACCCTCGTGCGTTAGAGATTGGCCACGATTTCGTCATGGCGGCCCTTGCGCAGCGGGTTGGCCAGCATCAGCAGCGCAGCCAGTGCGAAAAACAGCAGCGGGATGACCGCGAGCACGATGCGGTAGCCTGATTCGCCGACCACCGCATGGTGATCGCCCTGTCCGTCGAGCCCCAGCCCGAGGACCAGTGTACCAAGGCCGATCGCCAGGCGCTGGAGCAATCCGGCAAGCCCGTAAAGCAGCGCTTCGGCGCGCTGGCCGTGGACTTTCTGGCCGTATTCGACCGTATCGGGGAGCATTGCCCAGAAGGAGAAATGGAGCCCCACGATCGCGCTCTGGATCGCGACCAGGAACAGCTGGATCGGCAGCGGCGCGGTGATCGAGAGGGCCATGAACAGTCCAAGGCACAGGCAGCACGCAGCGCTTGCCAGGAACCACACGCCGCGTACGCCGGTGACGCGCGAAACCAGAAGCCACATCGGTACCGCGACCGCGCTCACCGCCGACATCCAGCCGAGCGATTCCTGGCCCGCACCCTGATCGCGCAGCGCATACTTGAAATAGTAGAGCACCGATTTGTCGAGCACCGTGGCCGCGACGATCATCGCAACCATCGCCGCCGATAGCGAAATGAACGCCCGGTTGCCCAGGACCGGGACAAGGTCGCGCCAACGCGCCGCAGCGCCGGGTGGTTCGGGTATTTGTGCCTCGCGGTACGTCAGCCCAACAAGGATCAGCACCGCGGTTGCCGTCGCGGCGAAAACCATTGCTGCCGCAGCATAGCCTTGCGCGCCCTCACTTCCGGTGAGCATCTTGCCCAGCGGCACCGTGAAGAAGGCAACGATGACCGCTGCAAGCGTGCCGAACAGCATCCGCAGCCCGGCGACCAGTGCGCGCTCTCCGCTATCGAGAGTGATCCGAGCCGACATCGCCAGGTATGGCACGTTGACCAGTGCATAGAGCGTGCGGAATGCCAGGTGTGTGACCATGATCCACGCCAGTGCGGTGGTTCCCCCGACGGCGCCCGGCGGCGGAAAATAGGCGAGCACGAAGCCGATGCCCAGCGGTGCCGCACCAAGCACCAGCACCCGGCCATAAGGCATGACCACCGACGGGCGGCTGGCGACGAGGCCGACCGCGAGGTTTGCCACCCCGTCCCACAAGGAAGCGAGCGCGTAGCAAAGCGATGCCGTGGTGATCGGCAGGTGAATCGCCTCGGTATAATAGAACAGCAGGTAGAGCATCACGCTCTGCCAATAGAGATTGAATGCAAAGTCGCCGCCGGCGAACAGGGCCAGGTTCCAGCGGCGGCGCGGGGTCAAAGCGGCTGCAGATCCACGCGCAGCGCTTTGGGGTTCGCCGGGATCACGAAAGCGCCGCTGGCATCCGGCACCAGTGCCTTGCCGCCCACCCTTGCGCGGTAACTATGCGAGCCATGGATCACGATACGCAGTTCCTTCCACCACGGCGTAAAGCCGCCCTCGCGCGGACTGAAGACGATGCTGCTCAAGCTGTCGCCCTGGCCGCGGCAACTGACAGTCTGCCGGAAAAATTGCCCGCGGGCAAAGCCCATCGAATGGCCGTCATCGTCGTAAAGCGCGCCCGCGCATCCGTCCGCCGGATAGATGTCGAGTTGCAGCGGGCCTTGCGGGGCCTCGCTGGTGCTCTGGACCAGCGGCTGGCGGGGAATCACCGCGCCCCCGCGGACGAATACCGGAAGCGTATCGAGCCGGGGCTGCCGGTCTATCTCGGCGATACCTTCGGTTTGATCGGCGGGCATGGCTACGGGCTGGCCGGTCCAGTAATCGTACCACACGCCCTGCGGCAGGCACATCTTGTAGCTTGCCGGGCTTTCGCCCTTGGGTGCGCCCGCAATAAGCAGCTTTCCGCCCAACGTGAAATGCATTGCCATGTCGCAGGTCGAACGCAGCGCCGCGGGAAAATCATAGAACACCGGGCGTGCAAGGGGTTCGCCGGTCTGGGCCGAAGTGGCGGCGAGCTGGTAGAGGAACGGCAGCAACCGATAGCGTTCCTCAACGTATCGGCGGCGGATCGCCAGTTGCTCGGGCCCGTCGACCCAGGGTTCTGCGCGCGGCATGCCCTTTTGCGAGTGGTCGCGGAATACCGGGAGGAATGCCGAATATTCGAACCAGCGGGTCATCAGGTCGGGACTGGGTCCGCCGGTGAACCCGCCAACGTCCGTACCGGTCCAGACGAAACCCGACAGCCCCAGGTTCAACGTCTGCGACACCGCCAGCTTGAGGTGATCCCAGCTCGATGTGTTGTCTCCGGTCCACGTCGCCGCATAGCGCTGGCCCCCGGCATAGCTCGCCCGGGTCATCACGAATGCGCGCTCGTCCGGGCGCAACCGGCGGAGGCCTTCATAGGTCGCGCGGGTGTTTTCCATGCCATAGACGTTATGCATCTCGCGGTGCGTCGCGGTGCGGGTCTCAAAGCCGTCACCCTCGATCCGGTGCACAACGTCCAGCGGCATCGACTTGTTCGGCGATTTGAAGATCGCCGGTTCGTTCATGTCGTTCCAGATTCCTGCGACCCCGTCAGCCAATAGCGGGGCGAACAGCGTGCCGTACCATTCCCGCGTTTGCGCGCGGGTGAAGTCGGGGAACACTGCGGGTCCGGGCCAGACCTCTCCCGACCAGACCTGTCCATCAGGTCCCTTAAGGAAGTGATCGCCTGCAATTCCCTGGTCGTAGGGGGCATAACCTTGTCCCGGGGCCTTGGCGGTGTGGAGGTCAGTGATCGCGACGGTCTTGATCCCCATTGCATTCAGGTCGGCGACCATGCCTCTGAAGTTGGGGAACGCCTGACGGTCGATCGTGAACGGGCGGTTGCGGTCCTGGAAATCGATGTCGAGCCAGATCACGTCGGTCGGTACGCGTTCATCCCGCAGCCTTGCGGCGAGGGTGCGGACTTCGCCCTCGTTCATGTAGGACCAGCGCGATTGCTGGTATCCCAGCACCCAGCGCGGTGGCATCGGGGCAGGGCCGGTCAGCGCGGCATAGCGCTTGACCACATCCGCCACGCTGGGGCCAGCGATCAGGTAATAATCGATCGCCCCGCCATCGGCGCCGATCGCAATTTCGTCATCGCGGCGGTGGCCGAAATCGAACCACGAGCGAAAGGTATTGTCCAGAAACAGGCCATAGGCGCCGCCCGGCCCGCCCGCCGAGATGTAGAACGGGACGGACTTGTAGATCGGATCTTCACTGGAGGTGAAGCCATAGGCATCGGTGTTCCAGTTGACGAAGCTTTTGCCCCGCCGATCGAGACCGCCGGTCTTGTCGCCAAAGGCGAAGACATGTTCGTCGCGGCCTAATGATTTGTAGAACGTGAAACCTCCCGCGGTGCGCTGAAGCGGCCGCGGGGCATCGGTCACCATGACGTGTCCGGAACGATCGGTTACCGTTATCGCAAGCGTCTGCGGATCGACCGCAACGGTCATCCGGTTCGTCGTCAGCGTGTTTTCGGATACCGTTGCCGGGGTGCGCGCAGCGCGTACCGAAGCTGGAACTGCCCAGCTTTCGTCGCGCGCGGATTCTCCGGCGGCGCTGATCCTGATGCGAACCACCCCGTCACTGACCGGGCTGACCGATACGTGGCCGGCAGGGGCGTCCATGGTGAGGTCTTCCGCCTTCGCCGTCACCGGCGACATGGCTAGGAACGAAATCGCGGCCATCCCGATCACATACTTCATCGCTTGTCTCGTCTCCCGAATCGAGGTGCGTGTAACCGGTTACACGGCAAATGCCGTTCTGTCCCGACGTTATGTGTCAGCTCTTATGAAGACGCCAAGTCAGGTGCAGCATCGCGGGGTTGAAGGGACCAGGCGCGCAAGAAACTGTCGACCGCTTCGCTCATCTCGAATTCGAGATCAGCCTGGCCGCTTGGTTCGTCGAGGTTGAACAGCGCCGACTGGAAGCAGCCGGCCTGGCACATTCCGGCCAGTTGCCGTGTGGCCAGCATAGGGTCTCCGGCGCGCAGCTGACCGCGCTCCATGGCTCGGCCGACGAACTCGCTGAGCCGCGCCTTGCCGCGCCGGGGACCGCGTTCGTAAAAGGCTTCCGCGAGGTAAGGGAACCGGCTGGCTTCGGCGAGGACCAGCCTGTGCAGGGCGATGATCGGCGGGGACAGGATGGTGTCCATCAAGGCGCGGACGAATTCGAGCAGCACTCCGCGCAGGTCATCGGTGTCCCGCAGGTCGACGTCCTGCACCCGCGCGTATTGTTCGACGATATCGTCCACGACTGCCGCGAACAGCATCTCCTTGGACGGAAAGTAGGTCCAGAGCGTCGTCTTCGAGCCACCCACCGTGCTGGCAATCGAAGACATGGTGGTCCCGGCATAACCGTTGGCGAAAAAAGCCTCGCGCGCTGCGTCGACGAACACTTGCCGGCGTGCCGCCGCAGCCTCGTCCACAGAATCCGTACCAGGTAGTATCATTGCAATTGACAACTCAATTTTGCGCTCTAATGGCAATGATACCACGTAGTATCATCGAAGGCCAGCTTTGCGAAAGATCCTCCCCTTGTTCGCGCTTCTGGCCACGGTCAGTGGCTGCGCCGTGCCCGATCTGGGCGAACGACCACAGCCTCGTGCCGCAAGCTCGCTTCCGTCCGGATCCAGTCTGGCTGGCACGCCTCAGGGGGCGTGGCCGGTCGAAGGCTGGTGGCGCGGTTTTGGCGATCCTCAGCTCGACGCCTTGATCGAGGAAGGCCTTGCATCGTCTCCCGATATCGCCGTCGCTGCGGCTCGCACGCGCGCTGCCGAGGCATTGGCGCGGCAGGCCAATTCCGCGCTTCTTCCTCGTATCGGCGCAGAAGGTAGCGCCGGCGCGGTCCAGCAAAGCAAGAACCTGGGCATTCCGCCGCAATTCGTGCCAGATGGAATTCAGGACACCGGGCATGTTGCCGCAACCTTCGGATTCGATCTGGACCTGTGGGGCAAGAACCGCGCCGCACTGGCCGCGGCGACCTCCGATGCCGAAGCCGCCCGGGTCGATCAGGCGCAGGCACGGCTGGTCCTGACCACCGCGATCGCAGCGGCCTATGCGGATCTGGCAGGGTACTATTCGGCGCGGGACGCGGCGGAACATACGGCAGAGCTGCGCGCCGAAAGCGCTGGCCTTACCGCGAAGCGCGTGAGCGCGGGGCTCGACAATCAGGGCAGCGCGCGCGCTGCGGCGTCGCGGGTCCCGGCTTCCCAGGCCGAAGTCACCGCGCTCGACCAGGCGATTGCGCTGACCCGAAACCGCATCGCGGCGCTGGTCGGCAGCGGTCCCGACCGCGGCCTGGCCATCGCCCGGCCGCGGATGCGGTTGGCCGAATACGCCCTACCGGCACAAGCGGGCATCGACCTGGTCGGGCGCCGTCCTGACATCGTCGCGGCGCGGCTTCGCGTAGAGTCGGCGGCCCAGCGGATCGAGGTGGCGCATGCGGACTTCTATCCGAACATCAGCCTGTCGGCGCTTGTCGGCTTGCAATCGCTTGGCCTCGGAAACCTGATTTCGGCCGGTTCCGAATACGGAAACGCGACCGCGGCAATCAGCTTGCCGATCTTCGACGGCGGCCGGATCGCCGGGCGCTACCGTGGCGCCCGGGCGGCCTATGACGAAGCCGTCGCGCGTTACGACCAGACGCTAATCACGGCGCTGCGCGAGGTTGCCGATGCGCTCGCGGCGCGCAAGGCGCTGGACAAGCAGCTGCTGCAGTTGCGCAGTGCGCTGGCCGATGCCGACGAGGCTTCGCGGCTGGCGGGACTGCGCTACACGGCGGGCCTCACCACCAAGCTGGCGCAATTGACCGCCGAGGACAATGCAGCCGCGCTGCGGCGCTCGATCGCTCAGGTCGAGAGCCAGCGCATGGTTCAGGAATTCGCGCTTATTCGCGCATTGGGCGGCGGCTATCAGGCGCCGCTTCAGGGAGATCGGTAATGGCTGAAGCAATCGCGCCCGAAGTTGAGGCGCCGGGCAACAACGGCGAACGCCGCAAGCAGTTGTTCAGGCGACTGGCCACAGGAGTCGCCATCGCGGCTGCATTGTGGGCGCTGTGGTACTTCATTTTCGTCGCCGGCCGGGTATCGACCGACAATGCCTATGTCGGCGCGGATTCGGCGCAGGTGACCGCGCAGGTTCCCGGCACCGTCACCGACGTCCGCGCAGCGGGCACACAGATGGTGCACAAGGGCGACATACTGGTGGTGCTCGACGACGCCGATGCGCGGCTTGAAGTTGCCAGCGCGCAGGCGGCCTTGCGCCAGGCACAGCAGCGCTTTGCCCAGCAGTCGGCCAACGCCGGAGCGGCGCAGGCGCGGATCGGCGCGAGCGCCGCATCGATCAATCAGGCGCAGGCGCAGTTGCGCAGCGCCAATGCCAATGTCGAAAAGGCGCGCACCGAACTGGCACGGCGCCAGTCGATCGCGGGGACCGGCGCGGTTGCCGGCGAGGAGCTGACGACAGCTCGCGCCAGTCTGGAAAGCGCCACGGCTGCCCGCGATCTCGCTGCCGCGGCTGTTGCCGCTGCCGAGGCGAACCGCGTTTCGACCAGCGGTGATGCTGCTGCGAGCGCAGCTCTCGTTCGTGGTTCGACCGCCGAAACGGCTCCCGATGTCGTCGCCGCTCGCGCACGGCTTGACATGGCGATGCTCGACCTGGCCCGGACCGTGATCCGCGCGCCGATCGATGGTGTGGTGACCAACCGGCAGGTCCAGGTCGGCCAGAGGATTGCGGCTGGCGCGCCGATCATGATCCTGGTTCCCGTCGCCACCGCATTCGTCGACGCCAACTTCAAGGAAAGCCAGTTCAGCAAGATACGCATTGGCCAGCCGGTTGAGCTCACCTCGGATTTCTATGGCAGCGACGTTGTCTACCACGGCCGGGTCGTCGGCATTGCCGGGGGCACCGGTGCGGCATTTTCGCTGATCCCTGCCCAGAACGCTACCGGCAACTGGGTCAAGGTCGTGCAGCGCCTGCCGGTGCGGATTGCGCTCGATCCCAAGGAACTGCGGGACCATCCGCTGCGGGTTGGCCTGACCATGGAAGCGACTATCGATACAAGGGCACGCTAAGGTGGCCAGTACCGCCACCGCCGGGGCAGCGCCGCAGCCGCTGACCGGCGCAGCGCTCATCGCCGGGGCCTTTGCCCTGGCGCTCGCGAACTTCGTGGTCGTGCTCGACATGACCATCGCCAATGTCTCGATCCCGCATATTGCGGGCGGCCTCGCCGTGTCGCCCACGCAGGGGACCTGGGCGATTACCAGCTATTCGGTTGCCGACGCGATCAGCGTGCCGCTGACCGGATGGCTGGCCGCGCGGTTCGGTACGGTGCGCTGGTTCCTGATCGCCATTACGGGCTTCGGCCTGTTCTCCTTCCTGTGCGGGATTTCGCAGAGCCTGGGGATGCTGGTGGTGTTCCGGGTTTTGCAGGGCCTCTCCGGCGGGCCGCTGATGTCGCTTTCGCAGATCCTGCTGCTACGCATATTCCCGCCGGCGCGCGCTTCGATCGGTATCGCGATCTGGGCGATGACCACCACTACCGCACCAATCCTTGGCCCGATCCTGGGCGGCCTGATCAGCGATACCTGGCATTGGTCGTGGATCTTCTTCATCAACCTCCCGGTCGTCGCGATCTGCGCCATCGGGGTGTGGCGGATGCTCACCCCGTTCGAGACCCAGCGGCTCAAAAGCCCGATCGATGCGATCGGCCTGGCGCTGCTGGTGATCGCGGTCGGCTCGTTCCAGATCATGCTCGATACGGGGCACGACAACGACTGGTTCGGTTCGACCTGGATCATCGGCCTCGCCATCGTCTCGGCGCTTGGCTTTGCCTCGTTCATCATCTGGGAATTGACCGAGGATCACCCGGTGGTCGACATCAGGATCTTCAGGAGCAGGGGTTTCGCTTTCGGCACCGCGGCTGTCTCACTGGGCTTCGGCGCCTTCTTCTCGCAAGTTGTGCTGACTCCGCTGTGGCTCCAGCAATACGCCGGATATACCGCGACCGAGACGGGCTATATCGTAGCCTGGATCGGATGTTTCGCGGTCCTGCTTTCGCCGGTTGCGGCGCAGCTGACCACCAGGGTGGACCTGCGGATCACGATTTCTGCCGGATTGATCTGGATGGCGCTGATGTCGCTCGTTCGCGCGCACTGGACCGTTGACGCGGGCTACTGGACGCTTGCGCTCCCGCATATCCTGCAGGGGATGGGCATGCCTTTCTTCTTCGTCGGCCTGACTGCACTCACGCTGAGTTCGGTCGATCCAAAGGACGCCACCTCGGCGGCAGGGCTTTCCAACTTCATGCGCACCCTCAGCGGTGCGATCGGCACTGCAACGGCGACCACCGTATGGGACGGCGCGACACGAACCTCGCGCTCGGAACTGGCGTCGAACCTCAACGACCCGGCCGGCGCGATGTCGGCTTTGCAGCGCGTCGGCTTGACGATCGATCAGGCCCGCGTGGCGATCGAGCGCCAGGTGGAGGTGCAAGCCGCCACAGTGGGTGCGCTCAATACATTCCTGACCGCCGGCCTGGTCTTCGTTGTAGCTGCGGCCTGTGTCTGGCTTGCTCCCTTGCCGAAGGAGATTCGGATGGGCGGCGGTCATTGACGCGCCCGACGGTTGAGGCCGCTTGCATCGACTACAACGAAGCGTCCGCCCCTACCGCGCGGTATACGGCTACCTTGCTCGTGGCGTCGAGCAGCCGGGTCTGGACCAGCGTCCGTGCCGCCGAATAGCGCGAGAGGCGCGCGGTCAGTTCGCTGAGGTAGCTGTCGATGCCGTTGCGGTACCTGAGATCGGCGAGGCCCAGGTTGTCCGCCGCCGCCGCATCGCCCTTGCCTGCCGCGGCGAGCTGATCGGCGATCGTCCCGCGCCGGGCGAGGGCATTTGCGACATCGCGGAACGCGGTCTGGATCACCTTCTGGTACTGCGCCAGGGCGGCATCGCGCTGCGCCTCGGTGATCCTGACATTCGCTTTGGCCCCGGTGCCGAAGATCGGCACGCTGGCCGATGCGCCGGCTGTCCAGGTAAAGGCGCCGCCGGTGAACAGCGAGGTAAGGGCCGAGGTCGCGAGCCCGAGCAGTCCGGTCAGGCTGATTTTGGGAAACAGCGCGGCGCGCGCGGCGCCAATCTCGGCATCGGCAGCGCGCAGTTGCCATTCCGCCTCGACCACGTCGGGACGGCGAAGCAGGACCGTGGAATCGAGCCCGGGCGCAATCGCGGCGATCCGGGCGGCGGCGTCCTCGATCCCGCCCGGCAGGTTCGCGGGAGCGACCTCCGCCCCCACGAGCAGCCGCAGCGCATTTACATCCTGCGCCATCAGTGTGGTCTGGTTGGCCACATCGGCCTGCGCGGTGGCGAGCACGATCTCGGCCTGGCGCACATCGCTGCGCGGCGCGATCCCGCCCTGATATCGCGCCTGGGTGAGCTTGACGCTCTCCTGCGCCGCAGCCGCGGTCTGCTGCGCCAGGAGCAGCAGGCTGCGATCGGCGCCGTACGACAGCCAGGCATCGGCAATGTCGGAGATCAGCGTTAGCTTGACCGCCTGCGCGGCCGAGACGCTGCCGAGGTAGCGCGACCGGGCTGCATCGTTCAACGATCGTAGCCGCCCGAACAGGTCGAGCTCGTATCCCGCGACCCCGACTTGGAGCGAAGCGTTGGTCTTGGCCCCGCTGGCACCGTCGCTGCGCGACAGGTCGGCGCTGCCGGTGACATCGGGAACCAGTTCGCTCTTCTGGACGCTGTACTGCGCGCGCGCCGCTGCGATGTTTGCAGCAGCAAGGCGCAGGTCCTGATTGTTTGCCAGCGCCTGGACGATAACCGCCTGCAGACGCGGGTCGGCGAAAACTTGGTTCCAGTCATAGCTCGGCAAGCCCTGTGTGCTCTGCTGGAGGTAGGCCGCGCCGGTCGGCCAGGTTGCCGGGATCTCGGCCACCGGACGGACATAGGCGGGCTGCATCAAGCAGCCCGAGAGCAGCGCGGCCAGCAGCATCGAGGATTCGCGCAGCCGGATCATGCATCGCCCTCCTGCGCCGGGGTTTCATGGCGATGGTGCAGCTTGGCCAAGGTGTTGCGCGTGGTGCGGCGGACCACAACGAAGAACAGCGGGATGAACAGCACTGCCAGCACAGTTGCCGTCAGCATTCCGCCGATCACCGCGGTACCGATCGCGATCCGGCTGTTGGCGCCCGCACCGGTGGCAATCGCCAGTGGCAATACCCCGAAGATGAATGCGGCGCTGGTCATCAGGATCGGGCGCAGGCGGATCTTTGCGGCATTGAGCGCGGCTTCGATGATCCGCTTGCCCTTCTTCTCCTCGGCCTCGGCAAACTCGATCATCAGGATCGCGTTCTTCGCGGTCAGCCCCATCGTGGTGAGCAGGCCGATCTGCAGGTAGACATCGTTCTGCAACCCGCGCAGCGTCACTGCAACCACCGCGCCGATAAGGCCGAGCGGGATGATCAGCAGCACCGCCAGGGGAATCGTCCAGCTTTCATAAAGCGCGGCGAGGCACAGGAAGACCACGAGCAGCGAGATCGCATAGAGCACCGGCGCCTGGCCGGAGGTGAGCCGTTCCTGGTAGGATACTCCTGACCACGCGACGCTGACCCCGGGATGCTTGTCGGCAATCGCCTGGAACGCGTCCATTGCATCGCCCGAGCTGTATCCTGGCGCGGCCTGGCCGTTGAATTCGTAATTGCTCACCCCGTTGAACCGGCCGAGCGAATTGGGCGCGACCGCCCAGCCGATCGTCGCAAAGGCGGAGAAGGGCACCATCTGCCCGCTGCTGCCGCGCACCTGCCATTGGCTGAGGTCTTCGGGGGCGTGGCGATAGGGCGCATCGCCTTCGACATAGACCCGTTTGACCCGCCCACGATCGTTGAAATCGTTGACGTAGCGCCCGCCCCAGGCGGTCGACAGGGTGGTGTTGACGTCTCCCTGGGTCAGGCCGAGCACGGCCAGGCGCTGGTTATCGATATCGACCTTGAGCGTCGGCTGGTCGGCAAGGCTGGAAAGCCGGACGTTGGCCATGTGCGGATCGGCGCGCGCCTCGCTCATCACCTGGTCCTGGACCTTGGCGAACTGGTCGCGCGGCAGGCCGCCGGTGTTGAGGAGCTCGGCGGTGAAGCCCGAGGATTGCCCCAGCCCGCGCACCGCCGAGGGCAACGTCGCGTAGAATTCGACATCGCGCAGGCCCGACATCGCGCGGGTGGCGCGCCGGGTGATTGCATCGGCGGAGGTATCGCCCTTGCCTGCGCGCTCGTCCCAGTCCTTGAGCGCAACGAATCCGCGGCCGGTGTTCTGGCCCCCGCCGCCGCCCCCGCCGCCACTGCCCGATACGGTGAGCAGGGCGCTGAGGTTGCCGGTCTCGTTCTTGAGAAAATAGTTCTCGATTTCGCGCTGCGCCGCCAGCGTGCGCTCGATCGAGGCGCCTGGCGGCAGGTTGAACTGCACCGAGGCAATGCCTTGATCCTCGGTTGGCAGGAACCCGGTCGGCAAACGAAGGAACAGCACCGCGAGCAGCGCGGCGATCACGCCGTAGATGATCAGGGACAGATTGCGCCGCTCGATCGCGCGTTCGGCGCGGGCCTGATACCAGTTCGACAGGCGCGTGAAGCGGCTTTCGAACCATTCGCGCATACGCGTGCTGGCGCGGCCAACCAGGCTGGTGTGATCCTCGTCCTCGGGACGGCGCAGCAAGGTCGAAGTCAGCGCCGGGCTGAGGATCAGTGCAACCAGCACCGAAAGCACCATCGAGCCGACGATGGTGAGCGAGAACTGCCGATAGATCACACCCGAGGAGCCGCCGAAGAAGGCCATCGGCAGGAACACCGCCGATAGCACAAGCGCGATCGCAAACAGCGCGACCTGGATCTGCTTCATCGATTCGACGGTGGCTTCGTAGGGACTCATCCCAGGGTTTTCGGCCATCAGCCGCTCGACGTTTTCGACCACCACGATCGCATCGTCGACCAAGAGGCCGATCGACAGGACCAACCCGAACAGCGTCAGCGTGTTCACGGTAAACCCGGCGACCGAAAAGATCGCGAAGGTGCCGAGCAGTACCACCGGCACCGCGATCGCCGGGATCAGCGTCGCGCGCCAGCTTTGCAGGAAGACGAAGATCACAACGATCACCAGCAGGATCGCCTCGACAAGCGTCTTCTCGACATCGCCGATCGACTTCTTGATGAAGATCGTCGAATCCTGCGCATAGGCATAGGAATAGCCTTGGGGGAAGCCTTTGGCGGCGCTCGCCATCTCGGCCTTCACACGTTCGGCGGTGGCCAGCGCGTCGGCTCCGGGAGACAGGCTCACCGCAAGTCCCGCGCCGGGGTGGCCGTTGATCCGGCTGTAGACCCCATAGCTTTCCGCGCCCAGCTCGATCCGCGCGACATCCTTGAGCGCCACGGTCGAACCGTCGCTCTGCGTCTTGAGCACGATCCGAGCAAATTGCTCAGGCGTGGAAAGACGGGACTGCGCGGTCACCGTCGCGTCGAGCATCTGCCCGGGCGGGCTCGGCACGGCGCCAATTTCGCCTGCGGTAACCTCGGCATTCTGGGCAGTGATTGCGCTGATCACGTCACCCGGCATCAGCGAGTACCCGGCGAGCCGGTTGGGATCGAGCCAAATCCGCATCGCAAACTGCGATCCGAACACGTTGGTGTCGCCCACCCCTTCGACCCGTCCGATCCGGTCTTGCAGGTTTGACACCATCCAATCCGCCACATCGAGGTTCGATGCGCGGTCGGTCTGGTCGTAGATCCCAACGATCATCAGGAAGTCGGGGTTCGATTTGGTGACACTGACGCCTTGCTGCTGAACCTGCTGCGGCAGGCGGCTGAGCGCCTGCTGCACCTTGTTTTGCACCTGGACCTGCGCAATGTCGGGATCGGTACCCTTGGCGAAGGTCGCCGAGATGCTCACCGAGCCGCGCGAGCTTGAGGTCGAGCTGAAATAAAGCAGCCCGTCGATTCCCGACAATTGCTGCTCGATCACCTGTGTGACGCTGGTCTCAAGCGTAGCCGCCGATGCGCCGGGGTAATTCGCGCGGATGTTGACCTGCGGCGGGGCGATATCCGGGAACTGTTCGACCGGGAGCGTTTTGAGCGCGGCTAGGCCGAGCAGCATCGTGATGATCGCGATAACCCAGGCGAAGATCGGCCGATCGATGAAGATGCGTGACACGAAGCGTTCCGCCTAGCCGTGCTTGCCGCTGCCGGACTGCGCCTTCTGCGGGGTCTGCGGTGCGCTTTCGGGTACCGCCTTAACCGGCTGCCCGGCTTTCACCTTGCCCAGACCTTGCGTGATCACGCGGTCTCCATCGGCGAGGCCCGCGGTCACGACCCAGGCATCGCCTTGTGTGCGCGCCGCAGTAACCGGGCGCAGTTCGGCGTTGCCCTTGGCGCTGACCACATAGACCTGCGCGTTGCCTTTCGCGTCGCGGCTGAGCGCCACTTGCGGGACAAGGAACACGCCTGCCTGGCTCACCTGGGCCAGCCGCGCATGGACGAACATGCCTGGGAGCAGCAGCCCTTGCGGATTAGGGAAGGTGGCGCGCAACGTGACCGTGCCGGTCGCGGGATCGGCGGTGACTTCGGAAAAAGCTATCCGGCCCGGCACCGGGTAGCGCGTTCCATCGTCCAGCAGCAGCCAGACGTCGGCCGCGGTTGGCGCGGACCCGCCCTGCGCCATCTGCTGGCGCATCTTGATCAGGTCGGCGGCGCTTTGCTGCAGGTCGACATAGACCGGATCGAGTACCGAAATCACCGCGAGCGGGTCTGTCTGGGCATTGGTGACGAGCGACCCCTTGGTAAAGGTCGATCGGCCGATCCTGCCGGTTATCGGCGCGGGCACCGTCGCAAAGCGCAGGTTGATCTGCGCGATGTTCACCGCGGCGCGATTCTGGTTGATCGCCGCGCGCCCCTGACGGGCAGCCGCCGCCGCATCGGTATAATCCTGCTTGGCCACCGCGCCGGCTTCGGCGAGCGGTTTGAGCCGCGCCGCCTTGGCATCGGCGGCACTGGCGTTGGCCTCGGCGCTGGCAAGGTTGGCTTGGCTCTGGGCGAGCGTGGCGCGATAGAGGCTGGGATCGATCCGGTAAAGCGGCTGTCCCGCGCGGACCAGCGAGCCTTCGGTGAAAAGGCGTTCCTGGATGATGCCCGAAACTTGCGGACGTACCTCTGCCGTAGCAGCGGCGGCAATGCGACCCGGCAGGTCGACTTCAAGCGCCGCAACCGTCGGATGCATCACGATGAACCCAACCGTAGGCGGGCCGCTGTCCTTGCGCGCGTTCTGCGCTTCCGATTTGCAGCCAGAGAGCCCGGCGAGCGCCAGGGCCAAGATGAGCCCGGCGCCTGGCCAGGCGCGCGTCAGGGAGCGGTGCCTCAATCGCATCAATTCAGGCAGCAGATCGGCAAGGCGTTGGTCAACCAGTCAATTGTCGCATTTTGTCGCCCCATGACGTCGTTTTCCCGCTAAACTCGAAGCTCATCCCATAATGCTCAGCCGTTCGAAGCGTTCCTCCGGTCACCTATCCTGAAGATTTTGTAATGCTTGCCCGGCTTCAGCCAGCGTTGCTGCGCCTGGCAAGCTCCCGGAAAATCGCATCGTGCCGTGCGCGGGTGATGCCGTATGCTGACAGGATCAGCAGGGCAGTGACCGCGATCACGGCAGGGACGGGGCCCCAGATCGAGACCAGCCGCGATTGCATGTCTGCGGGTAGAACCGCGCCGCCACTTGCGGCCTCGGTCTTGGGAAAGTGGATAAGGTCCAGCGCCAGCCCGGCGACCATCACGCCCAGGCCGGTCGCCGCCTTGCCGGCAAAGCCCAGTCCGGCGAAGTAAAGCCCCTCGCGCCGGGTGCCGTAGAGATATTCGTGTTCGTCGGCCGCATCGGCCATCATCGAGGGGTAGGCGACCGATACGAAGCCGGTGCCGATCCCGGCAACGAACGAATTGAATATCATCGGGCCGAGCGCGGCTGAGCCCAGCGGGTGCCAGATTCCGGACAGCATCGCCCCTTGCACCACCAGCCAGTTGGCGATCAGCAGCAGGAAGCCGATGATCACCACGTTCCTCTTTTCCATCACCTTCTGCAGCAGCGGGGCGCCCACGATGCCCAGGAGAATGCCGATCAGGTAGCCGAAGCCGATATACTGGATCAGTTCGCTCCGGATCTTCCACACGAAGACGAAGGCGTGGTTGTTGAGGCTCATATTCACGCCGATCGCCACGAACAGCACCACCGCCGAAACGAACAGCAGCCGGAACGAACGGTTGCGGAATATCTCCGCCAGTTCGCCCGGCAGGCGGCGCAGCATCGACCCGTCGTGCAGTGCAGGCTGGGGAAGCGAGGCGGCATAGCGGCGGGTGCCGAGGCAGCACAGCGCCATGCACGTGAACAGCAGCGCGGCCACCGACCAGCCGAACCCGGGGTAACCTTCGGCCCGCTGCAGCCCGCCATTGGCGAAGTAGACCTGGTAGCCGATGACCGTCACCGCGACCCCCGCCAGGATGCCGGCGAAAGCGCGGTAAACCACCACGCTGGTCCGCTCGGCATAGCCGCTCGCCATTTCTGCGCCGAGCGCGATGTAGGGCACATTGAACAGCGAAATGAAGCTGCGCACCGCAACCGACATTGTTGCCAGCCAGGCGAACAGCCCCAGCTGGCCCAGTCCATCGGGCGGAGAGTAAAGCAAGCCGATCGATACTGTCACGAACGGGATCGCGGCGATCATCAGCGGTAGCCGCCGGCCCATCCGCGACCTGAGGTTGTCCGACAAGGACCCGACCATCGGATCGACCACGGCATCGAACGCCAGGCTGACTGCCAGCGCGGCGCCGACCAGGCTTCCCGAAAGGCCGAGTACCGCCGAATAGTAGAAGAACACAAAGCCCACTGCGGCATCGAAACCGCCGTTTTGCGCCGCCTGGCCAAGGCTGTAGGCCAGCTTCACGCCCAGCGGAGGGCTGAGGGTGAGTGCTGCACTGGCAGCCCTGTCGGTCTGTCCAGCCATACTCACCCGTTTCGACCGGGCGCTGTGCCGATCGCGACACCTGCTGGGGCCAGCACGGTCTCCCCAACCAGCAGTTCGCCGATCAGGCCATCGGGGAGAAGCTGCTCGTTCGCGGCATAGTTGAAGACGAAGACGAGATTGGCGCTGCGGCGAACGCGCAAACCTTCGGGAAGCTCGATCAGAACAAGGCCCGCAGCCGCTGCCATGTCCGGCAGCACAGCATCGAGGATCGCGTCCGCCGGATACTGCGCGATATAGTGGAACCTGCCGTGTGCGTGGAAATTCGGCACGCTGGCCTGCAGATTGCCGTCGACCTGTTCGAGCCACTGGCACGGATCGCCGCGCAGGGTTTCGATCCGGGTCACCTGCAGCGGTATCACCGGCGCAAGCGGTCCCGGCGGCAGCGCAGGAGGAATCGCGAAATCCGCGGTCTTCGAACCGCTCGCGGCGCCGATGATCACCTGCGCGGTGCAAGCCTTCAGCGCGTCGACAAACGCCTGCTCTATGATCGGCTGGCACGGCACCACGACCAGCCTGTATCCGCCAAGATTGCTACCGGGCGCGACAATATCGATGTCCAGGCCCCGGCGGCGCAGCGCCGAATAATATTCAAAGGCAATCCGCAGCGCCGAAAAACCGCGGCCCTGCGGCATGATATCAGTCACCCAGGCGCTGGCGTAGTCGAACACCAGCGCCACCTTGCGCGGTGCCGGTCCGGGATCGGGCAAAGCCGCGATATCGCGCGCGGCGCGGCGCGCTTCCTTTGCGCCTTCGGCCTCGCTGCTGTCAGGCCGGAGCAGCCCGGCATGCATCTGTTCCTGTGCGAAGGGCGCCTGGCGCCAACGGAAATAGCTGACCACTTCGGCCCCATGCGCCATGGCTTCGAGCGTCCAAAGCCGCACCATGCCGTCAAGCGGCGCCGGATTGTAGCGCGCCCAGTTCACCGGCCCGGGCTGCTGCTCCATCACCCACCAGCGGCCGTCCTTCTGGCAGCCGCGATAGAGATCGTGGTGGAACGCGGCGATGTCCGGATGGCCCTGCCGGGCGTAGCGTTGCTTTTCCTCTGGCGAGAACCAGAATTGCTCGAGGAAACCCAGCGGATAGCTGTCCCAGCTTGCCACATCCAGATCGGCGCCCACCGCGTGGTGATCGAACTGGGTGAAGAACCCCATGAAATTGTGGACCACGTCGCGGCCCGGTGAATGGGCGCGGATGATTTCCGCCTGCAAGCGGTTGAACCGGACCACCTGGTCCGAGGAGAAGCGGCGGAAGTCCAGCTCATGCGCGGGGTTGGGCACGGTGACGGTCAGGTTGGGCAGGTCCACTTCGCCGAACGAGCGGTATTCCATCGACCAGAATACGTTGCCCCAAGCCTGGTTGAGCTGCTCCGGGGAGCCGTATTTGCCGCGCAGCCATTCGCGGAATGCGGCGGCTGCAGCCTCCGAATAACTGATCGCGGTATCGTGGCAGCCGTATTCGTTGTCGGTCTGCCATGCGGCCAGCGCAGGATGGCTGCCGTAACGTTCGGCCAGGGCGGTTACGATGCGCCGGCATTCCCCGGCATAGCCCGGGTGGCTGAAACAATAGTGCCGGCGCGATCCGAACCGGCGCGGCTGGCCCTGCGCATCGACCGCGATCATATCCGGCATGCGATCGACCAGCCATTTGGGCGGAGTGGCGGTGGGCGTGCCCATCACGATCTTCAATCCCGCTTCGGCCAGGGTATCGATCGCCCGATCGAGCCAATCCCAAGCGAACCGGCCCGGATCGGGCTCAATCCGGCTCCAGGCGAATTCGCCGATCCGCACGTGCGAGATCCCGATCTCCGCCATGCGCCGCGCGTCTTCGGCCCAGATCGCCTCGGGCCAGTGTTCCGGGTAATAGCAGACGCCCAGCTTCATGTTCGCTTTGTTGTCTTATCGCCAGAGCGAAGACAATCATCGATTGCGCGGAGCCAGCTTGGGCCGAGCTTCCGGCGATCAGCTTTTCAGGACCAGCCGGATCAGTTGCGCCAGCACCCCCACGGCAAGGACGCTTGCGGCCCAGATGGCGAAGAACCAGCCGATGCGCTTTGCTGCTTGCATCAGTGGTACCCGTCGCTGCCGGTCTTGCCGCGGAATACCCAATAGGCCCAGCCGGTGTATGCCAGGATGAGCGGAACCAGGACCACGGTGCCGACCAGCATGAACGCCTGGCTGCGATGCGGCGCGGCGGCCTGCCAGATGGTCAGTCGCGCCGGGATCACGTCGGGCCAGATCGAAATGCCAAGCCCGACGAGGCACAGGCCGAATAGGCTAAGCGCCCACAGGAATGGCTGCAGATCGCTTTTGCGGGCCAGGCTGCGATAAAACATTACGGTGCAGATCAGCGTTGCCAGCGGCACCTGCGCAGTGGCGAGGATTCCCGGCCAGGCGAGCCAGCGTTCGGAGTACTTGGTTTCAAGTGTCAGTGTGGCGAGGCTGACCAGCACGATGATCGCCAGCAGCACCGCGGCCAGTCGCCTCGCGTAGCCAGCAGCCTGAAGCTGCAGCGAACCTTCGGTCCTCCAGTTGAGCCAGCAGGCGCCCAGCAGCGCATAGCCCGCCACGAGCCCGCAGCCGGTGAGGAGCGAGAAAGGCGAAAGCCACTCCCACCATCCGCCGCCGTAGCTGCGCCCGGTTACGGTAATCCCCTGGAGCATGGCACCAAGCGTAATGCCCTGGGCCAAGGACGCGATCACCGATCCGCAGGTGAAGGCCGTGTCCCAATACCGCCGGTGCGCGGCGTCGCGCCAGCGGAACTCGAACGCGACCCCGCGCAGCACAAGGCCCAGCAGCATGGCGATCAGCGGCGCATAGAGCGCGGGTAGGATGATGGCATAGGCCAGCGGGAACGCGGCGAGCAGCCCGCCGCCGCCCAGCACCAGCCAGGTCTCGTTCCCGTCCCACACGGGTGCCACGCTGTTCATCGCGGTGTCGCGATCGCGCCCGACCTTGAACAGCGGGAACAGGATGCCGATACCCAGATCGAACCCGTCCATCACCACATAAGCTATGATCGCAAAGGCGATTATCCCGGCCCAGACGACGGTCAGGTCGATCATTGCGCTTCACCTTTTTCGGCGACCTGGATCGCGGGGGTGATGCCCGCGCTGCGGATCGGAGCGCGCTCGGCCAGGCTCTCATGCGGGCTAGGCGGCTTGTGCATCAGTCGCAGCAGGTACCAGATGCCCGCGCCGAACACGGTGAAATAGACCACCGCGAAGGCGGCAAGCGATGCGGCGACGGCGGGCGCGTCAAGCGGCGATGCGCTTTGCGCCGTGCGAAGCAGGCCATAGACTGTGAAGGGCTGGCGGCCGACTTCGGTGACCACCCATCCGGCAAGGACGGCGACGAAGCCTGATGGCCCCATGACCAGGGCCGCGCGGTGCAGCCAGGTCCAATCGTAAAGTTTGCCGCGCCAGCGTGCCAGAAGGCTCCATAGCCCCAGGGCGAACATGCCCATGCCCAGTCCGACCATTATGCGGAATGCCCAGAACACGATCCCCACCGGCGGGCGGTTTTCCAGCGGGATGGTGTCCAGCCCGGCGAGCGGCGCATTGGCATCGTGCTTCAGGATGAGCGAGGAAGCCTTTGGAATCTCTACCGCATAGTCCACCCGGCCCGCTTCGCTGTCGGGAATGCCGAACAGGATCAGCGGCGCCCCATCGGGGTGGCTCTGGAAGTGGCCCTCCATCGCCATGACCTTGGCCGGCTGGTGTACAAGCGTGTTGAGACCGTGTTGGTCGCCGGCGAATATCTGGATCGGCGCAACCAGCGCGGCCATCCACATCGCCATAGAAAACATCCGGCGCGCCCCGGGGTTGGTCCGGTCCTTGAGCAGGTGCCAGGCACCCACCGCGCCGACTGCAAAAGCAGTGGTCAGGTAGGCCGCCAGTACGGTGTGCACCAGGCGGTAGGGGAAGCTGGGATTGAAGATGATCGCGAGCCAGCTCGGCCCCGGAACGAACTGGCCGTTTGCGGCAATCTCGTACCCGGCCGGGGTCTGCATCCAGCTGTTGACCGCCAGGATCCAGAAAGCGGAAATGAAGGTTCCGATGGCCACCGCCAGCGTCGCCGCGAAATGGAGGCGCGGGCCAACCTTATTGATCCCGAACAGCATCACCCCAAGGAAGCCCGCCTCAAGGAAGAAGGCGGTCAGCACTTCGTAGGCCATAAGTGGGCCGATCACCGGTCCGGCCTTGTCGGAGAAAACCGCCCAGTTGGTGCCGAACTGGTACGACATGACGATGCCCGATACGACCCCCATCGCGAAGACCACGGCGAAGATCCGCAGCCAGTAGCGATAGAGATTGGCGTATACGCCGTCGCCGGTACGCAGCCACAGCGCCTCAAGCACCATCAGGAAGCTGGCCAGCCCGATCGAAAAAGCCGGAAACAGGAAATGGAAACTCACCGTGAAGGCAAATTGCGCACGGGCAAGAATGAGCGCTGTCATGGCCGCAGGTCCATGCCGCGCCCATAATACGATGGGCAGGGAAGGGCTGTTGCAAAGATTGCACCGGACGTTGCCATTGGCGCCTCGCCTATGCGTGGTCTGCAACGTGCTTGTACGCGGGCGGGTCAGCCTTGGCGAGAAAAACCGATCAAGTACAGGCTGTTGCCGTCAAGCCTTGGCGGCAGGCACATCCGGATTGGCGGGCACCGCCTTGGTCTTTTCGGGCAGGAACGCCTTCACCGCCAGCTGCCATGACGAAATCGCCAATACGGCGGCGAGCAGCGGCTGGAGCAACTTGTCCGAAGCCCGGGTCGAAAGGAGGCTGCCGATGATCACACCTGGTATGGACCCGATCAGCAGGTTCACCAGCAGTTGCCCGTCAACGTCGCCGATGAACCAGTGGCCTGCGCCCGCGACGAGCAGCAGCGGCACGGCATGCGCGATGTCGGATCCGACGATCCGCACCATTTGCATGCGGGGGTAGAGCATCAGCAGCACGGTCACGCCGATCGCCCCGGCACCGACGGAGGATATCGTAACCGCGATCCCGATCACCGCGCCCAGCACCGTCGTGCCGACAACGACCTTCATCTGCGGATCGAGCGGATCGAGATCGTGCGCATAGTTGACCAGGCGCTTGCGGAAAAACACCGCGAGCGAGGTGATCATCAGCAGTCCCGCAAGCGTCAAGAGGATCACATGTTCGGCCGAGGCGCCAACCTTGCCAACCCATGACAGGACCGCGAGGGTAAGCAGCGAGGCTGGAACGCTGCCCAGGGCGAGGCGGCGCACGATCTTCCAGTCAACCGTTTCGCGCCAGCCATGCACCGCCGATCCGGTGATCTTGGTAATCGCGGCATAGAGCAGGTCGGTGCCGACCGCCGTCTGCGGGCTGACCCCGAACAGCAGCACCAGCAGCGGTGTCATCAGCGAGCCGCCGCCTACGCCGGTCAGCCCCACCAGCATGCCCACGAGCAAACCGGCTGCAGCGTGAAGGAGGTCCAGGTGGCCCAACGACATCGTCAACGTTTCTCCCGTGCGGCCCGATGCATATTCGCGCTGTAACCGCGCAATTGCGGCGTGGCGCGCTAGGATGCCTACCCGAAACTAAAGCAAAGCTAGCCGCTGCGCGCAAATCTCCAAGGGAAATCGGTGGCGAACGGCGTGCGTTCAGGCCGGTTCGTCCAGCTCTGCGCCGACGTGAGCGGTTCCGCGCGCCTGCGCCAGCAACTCCTGCCGGTGCCGCTCGCGATATCCTTCGCGCTGTGCTTCGCTGCGTTCATGATGGCACGCGGGGCAGCTGGCCCCTTCCTCGTAGAGCGGGGATGCGCGATCCTCTGCACCTACCGGCCGGCGGCAGGCGCGGCACAGTTCATAGCTCCCCTGCGCCAGACCGTGACCGACGCTGACCCGCTCATCGAACACGAAGCATTCGCCTTGCCACAGGCTGTTTTCGGCCGGCACATGCTCAAGGTACTTGAGGATCCCGCCCTTCAGGTGGAACACCTGGTCCACCCCTTCGCTCTTGAGGAAGGCGGTCGATTTCTCGCAGCGGATCCCGCCGGTGCAGAACATCGCCACCCTGGGCTGGCGGCCCTGGCCGAGCAGGGCGTCGCGCTGCTGCCGGAACCAGGTAGGGAAATCGCGGAACGAGGCGGTGTGCGGGTCGGTGGCGCCCCGGAAGGTGCCGATCGCAACCTCATAATCGTTGCGGGTATCGATCAGCACCACGTCAGGCTGGCTGATCAGTGCATTCCATTCCGCAGGATCGACATAGTGCCCAACGCTGGCGAGCGGGTCGATGTCGGGTTCGCCCATCGTTACGATCTCGGCCTTCAATCGCACCTTCATCCGGTGGAACGGCATTTCGGCTGCTAGCGAATATTTGACTTCAAGCCCGTCGCAATTGGGCAGGGTGCGCAGATGGCAGACCAGCGCGGCGATAGCGTCATCGCTGCCCGCGACAGTGCCATTGATCCCCTCGCGCGCTAGCAGCAATGTGCCCTTGATGCCTTGCGCCTTGCACAGCGCCTGGATTGGGCCGCGCAGCTCGGCAGGATCGGGGAACCGCGCGAACCTGTACAGCGCGGCCACCGTGATGGGGCGAATCGGATCGGACATGGCGCGCTCAGTTAGCGCGGCGCGCGCGGATCGTGAATTGCACCGCAACGGCATCGGGAATCTGGTCGGTCGCCGCCCACTCGCCACTGCCCACGCCGAAGGCCAGTCGGCTGAGGCTGGTCGAGCCTTGGGCGGAGGCGGCATCGCCGGCAACCTTGAGCGCGAAGGCCAGCCGCACCGGCTTGCTGACGCCGTGCAGGTTGAGCGTGCCGCTGGCGGTGAAGCGTCCCGGGCTCACCTGCTTGAAACCGGTGGCATTGAACCGTGCCTGGGCAAACCGGCCGGTGTCGAAAAAGCTTTCGCCCTTCAGGTTCTCATCGCGGCTTGCGTCAGCGGTGTCGGCCGAGGCGAGGTTGACTGTGGCGGCGATACTCGCGTGGGGCAGGTCGTCTTCGCAGAAGCGGATCTTCGCCTGCCACTTGTGGAAGGTGCCATCGATCGGCGCGCCTCCGTACTGTGCCTTGAAACCCAGGCGGCTGCCGGGCTCGACGGTCCAGTCGCAGCTTGTGGCAGCTGTTGTTGCCTCGGCCTGCTCGCTGGCTTCGGCAGCAGGTTCGGTCGCGGCGATTATCGCCCCTGCATCGGACGCTTCGCCGCTGTCCGTCGGCGCGGGGACTGGCGCTGCTGTCGCGCCAGCGTGGCCCCACAGGCTCGGCACCGGCCCGGCTATCCCAAGCAGGCCAACGGCTGCAAGCGCCGCAAGGCCGCGGATCAATCCCGCAGCCGGGGCGACCCCGCTGGAGAACATCCGCTGCGGCACCTCGTCGCGCAGCCGCAGGTGATAGAGCACGCCCGCGAGGTGGAGCGCGATCAGCAGCGGCAGCGACCAGGCAAGGACGGTATGTGCAAGCTCCGCCGGCTCGTTAGCGCTGCCGGGAAAGGCGAGGTGCGGCCACGGGATGACCCCGAAAAGCAGGGTCGGCAGCTTCACCTTGGCGGTCGAAACGATGATCCAGCCCGTCAGGGGGGTAAGGATCATCACCGCATAGAACCCGAAATGCACCAGCCGCGCGCCGAGCCGCTGCACTCCGTCGCCAACCTCGGCAGGTCGCCGCAAGAACAGCCGGAGCGCGAGGCGGACCAGGCTGAGCAGCAGGACGGTAATGCCGATCGACTTGTGGAACTGGAACGCGTTGAACTTGGTCGCCCCGGTGGCATCTTCAAGCCTCAGGCCAAGGGCGAACTGGTAAACCAGCAGCGCGGCAATCAGCCAGTGCAGCATGATTGCGGCAGAGTGGTAACGGACGGGGGATTGCTGGGCTTCGGTCATAATCCGGCGATACTCCGACCTCATTGCGATTGCCAAATTTAATTGATCGGTTAAACCCGATTCGAAAGACAATTGGCGAGAGGCTGAACAGGATATGGCGATCAAGACGCGGATCACCGAGATGCTGGGGATCGAACACCCGGTGGTGCAGGGCGGGATGCAGTGGGTCGGCGTCGCCGAAATGGCCAGCGCGGTCTCCAATGCTGGCGGCCTCGGCATCTTGACCGGCCTGACCCAGCCCAGCGCCGAAGCGCTCGCTGCGGAGATAGAACGCTGCAAGGGCATGACCGACAAGCCGTTCGGCGTGAACATGACCGTGTTCCCGACGATCAACGCGCCCGATTACAAGGCCTATACCCAGGCGATCATCGATAGCGGGGTTAAGATCGTCGAGACGGCCGGGACCCCCGCGGTGCGCGAGCTGTGGGAGATGATGAAGCCGCACGGCATAACCATTCTCCATAAATGCACCGCGGTACGTCACGCGCTTTCCGCCGAGAAGGCCGGGGTCGATGTGATCTCGATCGACGGGTTCGAATGCGCCGGTCACCCGGGCGAGGACGACATTCCCGGGCTGATCCTGATCCCGGCAGCGGCGGACAAGGTGAAGATCCCGCTGCTCGCCTCGGGCGGCTTTGGCGACGGGCGCGGGCTTGCCGCGGCCTTGGCTCTTGGCGCGGAGGGGATCAACATGGGCACGCGCTTTACCGCGACGGTCGAGGCGCCGATCCACCAGGCGTTCAAGGACGCGATGGTCGCGGGCGACGAGCGTTCGACCGACCTGATCTTCCGCACCTTCCGCAACACCGCGCGGGTCGCGAAGAACGAGATCAGCCAGCAGGTCGTCGCCGCCGAGCGCGAAGGCAAGGAGTTCAGCGCGGTCGCCGATCTGGTGAAGGGTGTGCGCGGGCGCGAAGGCCTGCAGACCGGCGACACCAATCACGGGATCTGGTCCGCTGGTATGATTCAGGGCCTGATCCATGACATCCCGACCTGCCAGGAACTCGTCACCCGCATCGTCGCCGATGCCGAAGCAATCATCCGCCAGCGCCTTTCCGGCATGCTGGCCTGAACCGAACCAAGGAGAACCCCAATGGCCGAAGAATACATCATCGACGCCGTCCGCACCCCGCGCGGGGTGGGCAAGCCGGGCAAGGGCGCGCTTTCGCACCTCCACCCGCAGCACCTCGCCGCGACCGTTCTCGGCGCGATCAAGGAACGCAACCACCTCGACACCAAGACCGTCGATGACATCATCTGGTCGACCAGCAGCCAGAACGGCAAGCAGGGCGGCGACCTTGGCCGCATGGCCGCGCTGTCGGCAGGCTATGATATCAGCGCTAGCGGCACTACGCTTGACCGCTTCTGCGGCGGCGGGATTACCTCGGTGAACCTCGCTGCGGCTTCGGTCATGTCGGGAATGGAAGACTGCGTGATCGCCGGCGGCACCGAGATGATGAGCTACACCTCGGCCTATGCTGCCGAGCAGGCCAATGCCGGGATCGCTCCGCGGCTGATGGGCTCGGGTCACGAAGCGCTCGACGAGTTGCACCCGCAGAGCCATCAAGGCGTATGCGGTGATGCCATCGCAACGATGGAAGGGATCGACCGCAAGGCGCTCGACGACCTGGCGCTGGTCAGCCAGCAGCGCGCCGATCGCGCGATCAAGGAAGGCCGCTTCGACAAGTCGGTGGTGCCGGTCAAGAACCCGGACGGTACCGTCGCGCTCGACCGCGAGGAGTTCCCGCGCCCCGAAACGACCGCCGAGGGCCTCGCCGCGCTGAAGCCCAGCTTCGCCGGCATTGCCGACTTCGACATC
>JBJTMA010000049.1:0-25287 GCA_046063295.1 Novosphingobium sp. | reverse complement strand
TGACCGAAAAACGATCGGCAGAAGAAGCGGAAAAGCTGAAAAACGTCCTGGCCGAGGTTGCCCCCGATGCCGTCCCCGCCACCTCGGACGAGGGCGAGGCCGCGAGCCGCTATGAAAAGCTCATCAACATCAAGGACAAGGGCAAGATCTTCCGGGTCGACGTCGATTCGATCGAGCGAATCGAGGCGGCGGGCGACTACATGGTGATCTACACCGCCGACAACTCGCTGATCCTGCGCGAGACGATGAAGGACCTGGAACGCCGGCTCGACCCGCGGGTGTTCCAGCGCGTGCACCGGAGCTGGATCGTCAATCTCAACAACGTCCGCCAGGTCAAGCCGCACACCAACGGCGAATGCTTCCTGGTCCTGGAAAGCGGCGCCGACGTGAAGGTATCGCGAAGCTACCGCGACGTTGTGGCGCGGTTCGTGCACTGATTTGGTTGCACGTTTCGCCAAATCTGGCGAAACGGATGCCATGACCTTCACTCTCCCCGGTTTCGATTTGGGCACTTTCGTCCGCGCCACACTCGATGAGGATCTGGGCCTGGGCCTTCCGGGCGGCGGACATGATGTCACCAGTGAAAGCGTGATCCCCGCCGACGCGCGGTTTTCCGGGGTGATGGACAGCCGCGACGCAATCACCGTCGCGGGCCTTGAGATCGCCGCCGCCTTTTTCCGCGCGCTCGACCCCGATATGAAGCTCGAACTGCTTGTCGGAGATGGGGATCAGGTCCCCGGCGGGTCCGACTTGATGCGGATCGAGGGCAATGCCCGTGCGATGCTTACCGCCGAGCGTTCCGCGCTTAACACCGTCCAGCATCTCTCGGGCGTGGCGACGATGACCCGGCAATACGTCGATGCGATGCAGGGCAACGCCACGCTGCTCGACACCCGCAAGACCATCCCCGGGCTGCGCCATCTCGAAAAATACGCCACCCGCATGGGCGGCGCGCAAAACCACCGCATGGGATTGTGGGATGCGGCGATGATCAAGGACAACCATGTCCTAGTTGCCGGCGGCGTGGCAGAAGCGGTGCGCCGCGCGCGCGAGGCCGGTGTGGCGCAGGTGATCTGCGAGGTCGACCGGCTCGACCAGATCGAACCCGCGCTTTCAGCCGGAGCAAGCCATTTGCTGCTCGACAACATGAGTCTTGCCGAGCTTGCAAAAGCTGTTGCACTCATCGGCGGCCGCGTGCCGAGCGAAGCTTCCGGCGGGGTGCGGCTCGACACTATCGCTGAGATCGCCGCCACCGGGGTGACTTACGTGTCGGTCGGCCGCCTGACCCAGAGCGCACCCGCTGCCGATATCGGACTGGATTTCACGCCGTTATGAGCATGCGCCTTGCACTCCTTGCAGCCGCTCTGCTGCCGACCCCCGCATTCGCCCAGGCATACCAGTGCAGGGTGCCGCAGGATGTTTCGGTGCCGGCGGCGGTGCAGCAGGACGGACCGACCTATCGTGCCCCGGTCACCGGCTATACCCTCGCGGTCAGCTGGTCGCCCGAGTTCTGCCGGGGCAAGGCGGCACGCGATGCGGACAATTACCAGTGCAATGGCAAGATCGGCCGCTTTGGCTTCGTGCTTCACGGACTGTGGCCCGAAAGCGGCAGCGGCAAGAGCCCGCAGTGGTGCGCGGTGACACCGCGTCCGACCCAGGAAGACATCGCCCGGAACCTGTGCATGACCCCGGTGCCGTGGCTGATCGAGCACGAATGGGCCAAGCACGGTAGCTGCATGGCGACCACCCCGGAGGCTTACCTCAAGGTCAGCACAATCCTGTGGCAATCGCTGCACTTCCCCGATGCCGACCGCCTGTCGCGCCAGCCCGGGCTGACCGCGGGCGACCTGCGCAAGGCCTTTGCCGCCGCCAATCCCGGGATCCCGGTCAAGGCGATCGGGCTGAACCTGGGCAACGGCGGCTGGCTACGCGAAGTGCACCTCTGCTATTCGAAGAAGTTTCTCCCCACCGCGTGCGACAAGCGCGGCTTCGGTCCGAAGGATGACGTTCCGCTGAAGATCTGGCGCGGGCTGTAGATTTTCCTACATCGCCCCGGGCTGATAGGGCCGATCGGCTCTTTGAATCGTCGGTGCAATAAGGCAGTTCGGCACTTTGGGCAGTCGCACCGAATTTTGCCTTTGGACAGTGTCCAGTGTGTCCAGTCGGTATTAGCGCCGCGCGGCGAAGAAGGTCTTGAGCAGGGCGCTGGCCTCATCCTCGCCCATGCCTGCATAGACTTCGGGAGCGTGCAGGCACTGCTCGTGTTCGAAAACCCGCGCGCCGTGCTCGACCGCGCCGCCCTTGGGATCGGATGCGGCGTAATAGAGCTTGGCGATGCGTGCGTGGGCAATCGCCCCGGCGCACATCGCGCAGGGTTCAAGCGTGACCCACAGCTCGCAGCCGTCGAGCCGTTCGTTCCCCACCACTTTTGCAGCAGCGCGAATCGCCAGCACTTCGGCATGGGCAGTCGGGTCATGGAGCGCGCGTGGCTGGTTGTGGGCGGCGGCGATCACCACCCCGTGCTTGACCACAACCGCGCCGATCGGCACTTCGCCGGCGGATTCGCCCGCCAGCGCCTCATCCAGCGCCTGTCGCATCGGTTCGGGAAGGGGCCAGCGGCTCATTCTCGCGGAACTGGCCGCAATACCTTGACCCCGCAAGGGTGAATCGCTATGCGCGCGCCTTCTCCCCGCATGGGTAGCCAGTTTTTTAGCGAGATTTTGCCATGTCCCGTATTTGCGAACTGACCGGAAAAGGCCGCCAGGTCGGCCACAACGTCAGCCACGCCAACAACAAGACCAAGCGCGTGTTCCTGCCCAACCTGCAGAACGTCACGCTGATGTCGGAAGCGCTCGACCGCAGCTTCAAGTTCCGCGTGTCGACCGGCGGCCTCCGCTCGGTTGAGCATGTCGGCGGGCTCGACAACTGGCTGCTCAAGACTTCGGACGACAAGCTTTCGGCCACCGCGCTCAAGGTGAAGCGCGAGCTGAAGAAGAAGCAGGCCGCCTAAGCCGCAACGCTTCGGGCACGCATTCAAAGGCGTCCGGGAAACCGGGCGCCTTTTGCTTTGCGTGCTACAAGGTGCCGAAAGAGATAGCGGCGGCACCGACCATGGCGCGAATCGCCTGCTGTTCTGCCGGCGACAGATCCGGGTGCCAGGTGTCGAAGATCATCACCACGCGCAACGCGTCGCTTTCGTTGGCCGCTTCGTGCTCGATCGAATCGTCGAAGACAAACCCTTCGCCCATCTTCCATTCGCGCTTGCTTGCCCCGCTGCGCAGCCAGCAGTTTCCGGGCAGCACCAGTGGCAGGTGGCACAGCAGGCGGAAGTTTGCCACCCCGACGTGCGGCGGGATCGCGGTGCGCGGCGCAAGCAGCGAGAACATGGCATTGGCACCGCATCCTGGAATCCAGGGTTGGGGTACGGTCTTGAGCAGGGCCATCGTTTGCGGACAGAACCGCGTATTGGTTGTCAAATTGCCGCGATCGACCAGATGAATCGCGGTCCAGTCCCGATTGAAGTTTAGACCGGCCCACTGCGCCAGAGGCTCGTTTTCCGCATATTGGATATAGGGGACCAGTTCGGCATCACTCGCCGCAGCTGCGGCCTGCATCTCAGACCGGATCGTGGCGGTGGCCGCCTCGAATGCCGGAAGCCAGGGAAACAAGGCAGGGTCGTGGAATTCGATCTCCCGCAAACCGGGGTAATGGAAGTGCGTCGCTTCGCTATGATAAGCCCGCGTGCGATGCGTCACATTGGTGGCAAGCCGCTCAGTCCGCTTGCGCTCGGATGGCGTAAGATCGGCGCCGCATGCTTCGATCGCTGCGGCAAGGCGCCGCTCCATGCCGTCCTGATGCCTGGCCCAAGCCGCTTCTGCCTTGGCCACGGCGCCGGCCAGAGCGGGCGGCAAAGGATCGGGGCGCCGCTGGGCCAGCGCGCGGCCATAAGCCTCGCCCGCTTCGGCACTGCCAAGCTGCTCAAGCAATCCTGCGCGCATCAGCAGCCCGACAAAGTCGAGCGGGGACAAGGCGAGCCCGCGATCGATCGAAGCCAGCGCACGATCCGGAGCACCGGTCAGCCGCTGTGCCGTGGCCAACCGCTGCCAGAAGGTCAGCACTTGCGGATTGCTCGCCGCCGCAGCTTCGAGCAGCGCACGGCTTTGCATCGGATTTCCACCGACCAGTGCGCGATCTGCATCAGCCATGCAGCGCGTGAGACTGTTATCCCCCTCGACCATCAGGGCTTGATGGGCGCGGCTGGAAACGATTGCAAGTGCTAGTGAATCCGCCCGATTGAACCGTATGCCGCAATGCGGTAAGGTGCAGTTAATGAACCTGGCATCACGGTGCCGGATTATTTCCAGGGAATGTAAGAATGACGAGCAAGTTTTATATCGCTGCGGGGTTGTTCCTGATTGCTTCCGGGTCCCCGATTCTGGCCGCTACCAGTAATGGCAACGGCGCCGAAGCGACCGCCAAGAGCGAGGATTCCGATCTCGACAAGGTTGTGTGCCGCCGTGTCGAATCGATCGGTACGCGTCTTGGCAGCAAGCGGGTATGTCGCACCAAGGGCGAATGGGATGCCCAGCAAGCGGCCGACCGCCAGAATGTCGAGCGCACGCAGGCGCAGCGTTACGGCCGCGATAACAACTAGGCTATCCAGCCGCCGGAATTTCGTAGCCCATTCTGTCAGCCCACGGGCGCAGGATGGGCAGTACCGGTTCCAGATGTGAGCGATAGCGCTCCCATCGCCCTGCCGCTCTGCGGTACAGCGGCTGGCCGACTTGGGCGTAGCTTGCAGTCCTGACCGCTCCGCGCGCGGCCGAGCTTGCCTGGTTGTCGAGCACAGCGTCGCGCCATTCGAGACCCAGGAATGCCAGCAGCGGACGCATCTCGCTTTCGAGATCCGCAACCATCCGCTCGTAGCGCACAAGGTGCACTGACAGCGGCAACAATTCGGTGGCCCGGGTCCAGTTCGCGAATACCGCATCATAAGTAAGCGCGGCTTCACCGATCCGCATGAAGCTGCGCATTGCGTGGTTGACCATGAAATTGGCCATGAAACAGCTTAGCACCGCATCGCACGGATGCCGTTCGACCAGCACGATCGATGCCCGCGGGAACAGCCGCTGGATCACCGGCATATGAGTCAGGTGCAGCGGCATCTTGTCGACAATGCGCCGACCCGCGGCAGGGCCTTCCAACGTTTCCGCCAGTTCGAAATAGCGGCGTCGTGCAGCGAGGACCCGCGCCGCATCGCTCTCGCGGGCGAGGTCGGGAAACTCGGCCTCCACCTGCGCCAGCATGGGTAGCTCTTCGAAGACCTGCAGTTCAGGCAGGGCCGTCAGCAAGGTATCGAGCAAAGTCGTGCCCGAGCGCGGCGAGCCCACGATGAAAACCGGGTCCGGCAGGCTGCCGGGCTCCGGGGCGACCGCCGGCAGTGGCGGCTGCATCGCAGCTGTCGCGGCGAGCGTCAGTTCGCGATAAGTCGGCCCGGGCAGCGGCGGATGGGTAAGCAGCGACGTTTCGTTCATCTGCGTCCAGTGGCGGAAGGCCTCGTCGCTCTTACCCAGACGATCCGCGATTTCGGCGCGCAGCTGTTCGGTGCGGATCGGGTTGATAGTGTCAGGAATGCGCTGAGCGATCAGCGCCGCCTCATCGAAACGGTCTCGCCGCCGCAGGCTCCAGGCCTTCAGAAACAGCAGTTCGTCACGTGGCCCCAAGGCTTCGCATTCGGCGATATGGGCGTCGAGTTCGTCGAGCCGGTTGGCATTTTCAAGCAGTAGGCCAAGTTCGAGCCGCGCTTCGCCAAATCCCTCTTCATTGGCCGCTGCGGCGCGCAATCCGGCTTCGGCGAGATCCATCTGCCCCGTCGCCGCCTGCGCCAGAGCAAGTTCGATCGCGGCCGCCTGGTCGTTGGGGAAACGGCGGCTGGCTTCTTCAGCAGTCCGCATCCGGCGCTCGCGATATTCGGGTGCCGCCAGGGCGCGGCAAAGGTTGAGGAACAGTTCGGGCATGCCGGGACCCGGGGCCGTGTTGATGGCATTTTCGAAAGCGTCGATCGCCGCTGGAATATCGCCAGCTTCCGCGCAGCAGTTGCCGAGATTGTTCCAGCTTTCCCAGTCGCCGCCCGCCAGGCGCACCGCTTCGCGGTAGGCGGAAATCGCGGCATTGGTTCGCCCAGCCTGTTGAGCGAGATACCCGGCCAGCCGGGCAAGTTTGGCATGTCCGATAAACTTGGCGGCAAGGTCTGCCGCCTCGTCCGTATGCCCCGCTCCGGCAAGTGCAGTGGCCAAATTGAAGCGCGCCGCCTTGTCGTCGGGGGAGGCTTCCAGCTGGCGGCGCAGGTGCGCGATCCCCTGATCGACGTAACCCAGTCGCAGCGCGCACAGCGCAGCCAGGCCCAGCAAAGCCGGATCGTCGGGGGCTTTGGCCAAGCCCTGCTCCAGTTCGGCCAGGGCACCTTTGAAGTCGCCCCGCTGGACCGCAGCGGCCCCGGCCCGAAGTGTATCGAGTGCAGCAGTCATTGCGCGGGCGGGGGGGCTATATCGAAAGCGACAGTCATACGCTCGCCGCTACCAAATGGGCGAGTCCCATGCCACATGATTGAAGGGAATAGCACCAGTTTACCTGGGCTGGGCTGTTCGAGGCGAAAACCGCGATGTCCAGGCAACAGATCCCGGCACTCGCCGAATGCCAGCCACCCCCCTTCGGGGAGCTGCGGATCGGATTCGGGCACGGCAATGTAGCAAGCCGAACTGATCCAGCCCTGCTGGTGGACGTGGTCGACATGAAAACCGCGATCGGTGAGCCGCACCGACCAAGCACCGGCGACCTGCAGGGGCTTTCGATTGGCGACAAGGAATGGATGCCCGGCAACCGGTGGTGGAAGTTGGTCAACATAGTCTTGCACCGCCTCGAGCAATACGGCGCGGAGTTCGCGCAGCTCCGGTTCGGCTCGGGCGAGAAGGTTGCCATCGGTCTGGGTACCGCCGCGGACCGATTGGTCGAGCGGGGCGCCATGCGCAGAATGCAAGGAGCGAAGCAGGTCCGCCAATTGGGTCAGCGAGCCCAAAGCCGGAGCAATGTCGTAGGTTCCGATGAGCCGAGGATCGCCCTCCAGCCAATCCCATCGGGGATCGCCTGCGAGGCGCCAGAGCAACGCCCGATAGGGCCAGAGAACCGCCTCGCCGGCAGGTCCGAACGATTGTTCGGCAAGAAGGAGGGCTTCCTCGTAGCGCCCAAGGCGAATGAAATTGCGCAGCGGCCAGGTCGCCGCATCGGCGCTTGCCGGGAATGGCAGCCGGTCGAAGATCGCTTGGGCCGCGGTGGCTTCACCCAGTTCGGACAGGCAGAGCGCCTCGATCCGATCGAGTTCCTCGGCGTCACCAATTGCTCGGCGGCAGCGGTCCAATGCCTCGATTGTGGCGCGGTAATTCTGCGCTTGCATGAGCATTTCGAACTGGGTCTGCCACAAGGCCCCGGCCTGGGGATGGTCGAGCAAGGCCGCGCGCAAGGTATCGTCGATGGGCTGGTCCGGTTCTATTTGTGCCGTGAGCTTGGCGTAGGCCTGGTGGCCTTCGATCCAGCCGGGATTCTCGCTCAGCAAGACACGAAGCTGATCGCGCGCATCGGTACCCTTCCCCAGTGCCAGAAGCGCTGCAACCCGGCCGAGGACGACACTTCCATCAGCCGGCGCCAGCAGGCGCGCGCGATTGAACGGTTCGAGCGCAGGGAACCCGGCTTCCAGTGCGGTTCGAGCCAGACTGTGCGCGATCAGCGGATCTTGAGGGGCAAGCGCGGCGGCCTTGGCGAAAGCGAGATTGGCCCCGGCGCTATCCTGCAACGCACGGCGCGCCAGGCCGAGAAACTGCCAGAAGCGTGGTTCGCCCGGCGCAGTTTTGGTGGCTTCCGCAAGCGCAGGTTCGGCCAGATGGGCCTTGCCCTGTTCGATTGCGGTCGAGGCAGCCTGGAGAAACTGGGCCGGTCCCGACGAGGGGCCGCGTGCGAGCACTTCTGCTGGATTCATGGCGATTGATGTAGCTCGCGGCCGGGAAAAACAAAAGTGGCGGGAACTCGAAGGTCCCCGCCACCAATGTTGTTCGCGTTGCCGCGGTCTGACTTAGAAGTCGACCGTGACACCGGCGTAAACGTAACGACCCACCGAGTCGTACACCTGCGCCCAGACGTTGCCGTTGCACGGGCCAGCCGGGCAGGCCGGCGCGCCATTGATCGGCGGAGTCTTGTCGAGCAGGTTGTTCGCACCGAGGCGGAACTTGAAGTGGTCGCCCACGTTCGCCGTCATCGCAAGGTCGAAGTAGCTGACCGCCGGAATACGGAGGTTGGCCGGCTGCGTCGTGCCTGCGAGGTTCGGGTTGGTGCTGCTGCGATCCTGCTTGACCGGATCGAAATAGCGCCAGCGCAGCGAGACGCCGACACCCATCTTGGTATCGAGGCCGATGCGCATCTGGTGACGCCACTTGGGGTTCGGCGTGCCGCACAGCGCGCCGTGGTAACCCACGCAGTCCACCGGAACGGTGATACCGTCGAAGGTGGTCAGCGAATCGAGGTACGTACCAACGAAGCTCATGTTCATGCGGCCGAGACCACCGAGCGAGCGGCTATAGTTGGCGGTAACGTCGAGACCCTTGGTCGACGCGTAACCGATGTTCTGGCTGGTATCCACGACGTAGCCATCCGACGTACGCCACAGCGAGCCGGAAGCGTCGCGGTGCACCAGGTTGCAGAAGAACGGATCCTGGGTGTTGGTGCACTGGGTGACGATGGTGTCAGCCCCGATGCCCTGGATGGCATTCTTGACCTTGATGTTGAACCAGTCGACGCTCGCCGAGAAGCCGGGCAGGAAGCTCGGCTGCAGGACCACACCAGCGGTCCAGGTGTCGGCGATTTCCGGCTGCAGGTTGGCGTTACCGCCCTGCAGGCCGTTGTACTGAGCGGCTGGGTTCGGGGCGATGACCTGGCCGACGGTGAGGCCCTGTGCAAGGCAACCCACGTCAGCGGCAGTCAGCGGGCCCTTCGGTGCGGCGGCGGTACCGGCGCACGGATCTTCCGAACCATCAAGCGATACGAGCTGCGGGCTGAAGAAGTCCTGCAGCGTCGGCACGCGGACCGCGCGGTTGTAACCGCCGCGGAACCGGATGTCGCGGATCGGGGCGAATTCGCCTTCGATCTTGTACGTATCGGTCTTGAACGAAGCACCCGAGCTGATCTTGTACGACGAGTGACGATAACCACCGGTGACGGTCAGGTCGTAGATGAACCCTTCCTGGACCAGCGGCGCACGAAGTTCGCCGAACACTTCCTTGACGTCGAAGTTACCGGCAACCGACGGGGTGGCCCCGCCCTGACCGGCAAGGTCGCCTGCCTGGAATTCGGCGTCAGCGACGAAGTCCAGCGATTCCTTGCGATATTCGACGCCAACCGCGAGGCCGAAGCCGTCCTTCGCACCCGGGCTGCGGATGCCGTACTTGCCAAGATCACCCGTCAGCGCGGCCGAAACCACCTGTTCCGAGTTGATGCCCTTGGTGAAGCCGGGGACCTGAACGTAGTTCAGAGCAGCCTGAGTGACGGTGCCAGTACCCCAGATGTCCCAGGGAACGCAGTTCGGATCCGAACCGTCGAGAACCGAACGGCAGACCGGGTTGATGCCGGGCTGGTTCGGATCGTCCACAACGTCGATCGCCTTGGTCAGACGGCTGACCGAGAAGTCGTTGAAGTAGATCTGGCTCGTGACGGTGCGGCCGTACTGGTAGTACATGTCGTACGACCATGCGTCCGAAAGGTCGCCCTTCATGCCAAGCACGCCGCGATACGACTGGTGCTGGAGATCGCTGCGACGCGGACCGCCTTCGACGTTACGGCGCAGGACCTGCGCGAAGCCGCGGAAGTAGGGCAGGCCGGTGGTCGGATCGATGAACACCTGCGGCGGGAGCCCGGTGTTGCCAACGACGTCGAACGCGTTCGCCGGGTTCGCGCTGACCAGCAGGTTTTCGGTATCGCAGAGGATCGAAAGCTGCTGCGCCGAAAGCAGCGGGTTGTCGCAGTTGATCGACAGCGTGTTGCCGAAGTCACCCGACGGGGCGATCTGGGCGACGGTGCGATCGTCCATGAACATGAATTCCATGTACGGATGCAGCGCTTCGCTGATTTCGTAGTCAGCGAACATACCTGCGGTATAGCGTTCATCCGGACGCTGGAAGTAGTTCAGCGGAGCGAAGTTGTACGGGGTCGAACCCGGCAGCAGGGTGCGGTTCGCGCCGACCTGGAAGAAGGTCGAGGTGAAATTCGCCGGAACGCCGCCGCTATCATAGGCGATGATCGAGCCGTTGGCCGAAGTGGCCGAGCCACCGCAGGTGAACAGCTGGCCGTTGGCAGCGACCTGTGCGGTCGAGCGCGCGTTGAGCGAGCAAGCCGAATAGTCGCGGTCGCGCTGCAGCACGGCGTCGACCTTGCGGTAGCCGGCGTAGGCGGTGATGTGGCCGTGGCCGTCATCGAAGCCGGTGCCGAACGAGATGGTGGCATCAACGGTGCCGCCATCGGTGCTCATCCCGCGAGGCAGCGCATAGTTGCGCGCGCGGATCGGGGTGGTGATCTGCGAGCCGGCATCGTTGTTGTGGTTGTAGAAGCTGTACTGGCCGTCGATACGGAAGCCTTCGAACTTCGTGTCCATCACGAAGTTGACGACGCCCGAAACCGCGTCCGCACCGTACACCGACGAAGCACCGCCAGTCAGCACGTCGATCCGCTTGATCATCGAGCCGGGGATGATGTTGATGTCGGCAGCCGACGAACCCGGATCACCCGGGACGACGCGGCGGCCGTTGACCAGCACCAGGGTGCGGGCCGAACCGAGACCGCGAAGGTCAAGCGTGGCGGTACCCGATGCGCCGTTCGAATAGTTGGCGCCCTGCCCGGCGAAGACCTGCGGCAGCGAGTTCACCAGGTCTTCCACGCGGGTGGTGCCGGTGTTCTTGATGTCCTCAGCCGAAACCACGGTGACCGGGCTGGTCGATTCGAGGTTGGGCGAAGCCAGACGCGAACCGGTGACGACGATCGCGGTAGCATCATCGGCGTTGGTTTCATCTTCCGGAGTGGTCTGCGCGAACGCAGGCATGGCGACGAGGGCGAACCCGATCGCTGCCGGCGCTGAGGCAAGTTTGAAAATACTCTTCATGTGTTTCCAGTCCCTTGTTCTGGATGCCGGGGAGGGAAGTCCGGCAGTTTACCCAGGCAGAATATGAGGCCGCAGCGACCACATATTTCACCCGATGGTGGCGTGGTGGCCCTGCGACAGCGCCGTGTAAACCCAAGTTGCCCGGATTCCCGGCAGTTTAGGCCGGACTGTAGCGTTAATGCCACAGTGGCAGATCACGTAATTTAACCGTATTAACCGCGCTTCGGACCAAGCTGCGCCGGTGTTGCGGGAGACAGTTAGAATGCGTGTTTACTTTTGGACTGGCGTCATTGCTTCGGCGGTCATCTGCGCGGCTGCCGCCGGCGCGAAGGACAAGGCGCCGAAACCCCAACCGCAAGCCTGGCAGGAAATGGTGAAGTGCCGGCAGATCACCGACGCCGCCGCGCGGCTCGCCTGTTTCGATGCCCAGGTGGCCAAGCTCGAGCAGGCGACCAACAGCGGCGACATCGTGATGGCGGACCGTGAAAGCGTGCGCCAGACCAAACGCGGACTATTCGGTTTCAGCATCCCCGGTGGTGGCCTGCTGGGCGAAAGCGATGACAAGAACGCCGAGGAAATCTCCGAAATCGACACGACCATCAAGTCGGCGCGGCAGTTCGGATACGGCTCGTGGCGGATCACACTGGCGGACGGTTCGGTCTGGGAACAGTCCGATGATACCAAGCTCCTGTTCGACCCCAAGAGCGGTAACAAGGTGCACGTCTACAAAGGTCCGCTTGGCGTATATCGCGCCAATATCGATGGTCAGCGAGCGATCAAGATCCGCCGGGTTCAATAAGTTGAATGGCGGACAAGCTCAGACGAACAGCAGTGGGTCGAGCCGGAAGTCGCGCCATTTGATCGACCAGTGAAGATGGGGGCCGGTGGCGCGCCCGGTCTTGCCGATATTGGCAATGAACTGGCCCTGCCGAACCGTGTCGCCGACTTTGACCGCGTGGCTCGAGCAGTGGAGGAACGCACTGTTGAGGCCCATGCCGTGATCGATCATCAAGAGCTTGCCTTCAAGACTGAACGGGCTTTGCGCAGCAAGCGTCACCACCCCGTCGGCGGGGGCCACGAATGGCGTGCCGCTCGTGCCGGTCGCGATGTCGAGGCCTGAATGGTAACTGCCCGGCACGCCGTTATAGATCCGTTGTGACCCGAACCGGCCCGACAGGCGGCCATAGACTGGCCAGATGAATTTCTGGCGCCAGCCGTCGATCGCGTGATCGACTGCGCGCGCCGCGTTGATCTGCGCAAGTTCGCCGCTGCGCAGGCGGGCATAGGCCTCGCTTGGCGGGGTGCCCGGCTTGGGGCCGATCGGAATACGCTCGATCTGCCAGGCCCGCGGCGCCACCTGGACCTGGCGCGAAACCTGCCGGCCATCTGTCAGCCGGGCCGAAAGTTCGAGGCTTGCCGCGCTGTCGCGGTCGAAGGCGATGAAGAAACGTCCGTCGCGCGCCAGATCGACCGGATTGCCCGAAAACCAAAGCGAACGGGTTCCCTGTGGCACCTGTCCTCGTGCCCAGCCGCCTTGCGACAATGCGCCGGCTAGCGCGAAATCGGCGGGCGTCGCTTCGGCTGCCCAACCTCGCGCGCGCCACAGGCCAAGACCCATCGCCAGTCCACCACCGGCAAGCAGCATGCGCCGTTCGAACATCGCCTAGCCTTGCCCGAGCAGGCGCCGGGTTGCGAGGTCGGCACTGGCATAGGCTTCCTGACGCTCGCTCGACCAATAGCGTAGCGCTTCAAGCGGGATTTCAGCTCCGCTCACAGCGCAGATCACATGGGTTCCCGGGCTGAGCACGCGGAAGCCATTGGCCTGGTAGAACAACATAGCCGGGCGATCGGAAGACGACATCAACATGACCGGCACCTTAGCGCGGGGAACCTTTCAGAGCAATTTACCCTGCGCTTCTGGATCGGTCCGGGCGGCCGGTTTGGGTCTGGGCGCCGCACGAACCGGATTGGCGGCCGGCACGACTTCAAGGTCGCCATCGCGGAAGTGGACCGTCAGAGCGGGCTCGCCTGCCGCCGCCGCGCGGTCGACCAGTGTCCGTCCGTCGGGTGTGGTTATCCGGGCATAGCCCCGTTCAAGCACGGTCAGCGGGTTCAGCGAGCCGAGCACCCGGCCAAGGCCATCGAGCCGGCCTTGTGCCTGATCCTTGCGAGCCTGCAACAGCGGTGCGGAGAGCCTTCCCGCCACCCGCTGCAAATCGCCCTGGGCCAGCTGGGTACGCGAAACCAAGCCGCGCCGCAGCCGCTCGGCGTTGTCATCAAGTCGCTGCGCGGGCCCGCTGATCAGGGCTGCCGGAACAGGCAACCGCTGCACGCGCGCCGCCAGTCGTTCGCGGCCCAGTTGGAGCGGGCGAACCACCGCGCGGCGTTTGCGCAGAGCCAGTTCGGCCAGCTGGAGCGAGAGGTCGCTCAGCACGGGGACCGCCATTTCTGCCGCTGCGGTGGGAGTCGGGGCGCGGCGATCGGCGGCAAAATCGGCAAGGGTGGTATCGGTCTCATGGCCGACCGCGCTAATCGTGGGGATCGGGCACTCGGCGATCGCGCGCACCTCCACTTCCTCATTGAAAGCCCAGAGGTCCTCGACCGAACCGCCCCCGCGCGCAACGATAACCAGGTCCGGTCGGGGTACCGCGCCGCCAGCTTCAAGCGCGGCAAATCCCCGCATTGCCGCAGCGACCTGCTCTGCCGCACCATTCCCCTGGACCAGGACCGGCCAGACCAGCACTCGCACCGGGAATCGGTCTTCGAGCCGGTGGAGGATATCGCGGATCACCGCTCCGGTCGGCGAAGTCACCACACCGATCACCTGCGGCAGGTAGGGCAACCGCTTCTTGCGCACCGCCGCGAACAGGCCTTCGGCTTCGAGCCGCGCCTTGGTCTTTGCCAGCAGCGCGAGGAGTGCGCCCTCGCCCGCCACTTCCATACGCTCGACTACAAGCTGGTAGTTCGAGCGCCCCGGGTACGTCGTCAGCTTGCCGGTGGCGACCACTTCAAGTCCGTCCTCGGGCTGGAAATTGAGCCGCCCTGCGGTGCCGCGCCACATCACTGCATCGAGCCGCGCGCTGTCGTCCTTCAGACACAGGTACATGTGCCCTGACGCGGCGCGCTTGACCCCAGAGAGTTCGCCGCGCACCCGAACATAGCCGAAGCGGTCTTCGACCATCCGCTTCAGCGCCGCCGAAATCTCGCTGACCGAAAGCGCAGCAGCGTTGTCGCCGGCGCTCTCCTTCGCTACCAGCCCGCCGGGTTCTTCATCATTTGGGTAAGGCGAGGGCGGCGACATGAATATCCTGCTGCTGGGATCGGGCGGGCGCGAACATGCGCTGGCGTGGAAGCTGGCGCAATCCCCGCAGCTCACCAAACTGTTCGCTGCGCCCGGAAATCCTGGCATTGCCGAGCATGCGCGGATGGTCACGCTCGACACCAGGGATCACGCGGCGGTGATCGCGTTCTGCGATGCGGAGCAGATCGGGCTTGTCGTCGTTGGCCCCGAAGCGCCGCTCGTCGACGGGCTGGCAGACAGCCTGCGCGCTGCCGGCGTCTCGGTATTCGGACCGAGCAAGGCTGCGGCGCAGCTCGAAGGATCGAAGGCTTTCACCAAGGAGCTTTGTGCGCGCCACGGCATTCCCACCGGCGCCTTTTGCCGTGTAACCGGCAAGGAATCGGCGCTGGCGGCGCTGGACGAATTCTCGATTCCCGTCGTGATCAAGGCCGATGGACTTGCCGCAGGCAAGGGCGTGACCGTGGCGATGACCCGGGACGAGGCCGAAGCGGCGATTGCCGACATCTTCTCGGGCAAGTTCGGGGAAGCCGGGGCCGAGGCGGTGATCGAGGAATTTCTTCCCGGCGAAGAGGCCAGCCTGTTCGCGATTACCGACGGGCACACCATCGTGCCGTTCGGTTCGGCACAGGACCACAAGCGCGTCGGCGATGGCGATACCGGGCCAAACACCGGCGGGATGGGCGCTTACAGCCCGGCGCGGGTGCTCACCCCGCTGCTCGAAGGCGAAGCGATCGAGCGGATCATCGCGCCGACGGTACGTGCCATGGCGGAAGAAGGCATGCCCTATTCAGGCGTTCTCTATGCCGGACTTATGCTGACACCGAGCGGCGTCCAGCTGATCGAATACAATGCGCGCTTCGGTGATCCCGAATGCCAGGTGCTGATGATGCGGTTGGAGGACGATCTGGTCGAGCTGCTGCTGGCCGCAGCCGACAGCCGCCTCGCTGCGCTGCCGCCAGTGCGCCTTTCTGAAGACACCGCACTGACCGTGGTCATGGCTGCCGAGGGCTACCCCGGCACAGCCCGGTCGGGCGGCACGATCGGAGGAATCGCAGCAGCGGAGAGCGACGGGGCAAAGGTCTTTCACGCCGGCACCGCCTTGAAAGACGGCAAGCTGGTGGCCAACGGCGGGCGCGTACTCAATGTTACCGCGCGCGGCAGCAGTGTAAGCCAGGCGCAGGCCCGGGCCTATGCTGCGGTCGACAGGATCGATTTTGCCCAGGGCTTCTGCCGCCGCGACATCGGCTGGCGCGAAGTGGAACGCGAGCGCGGCTAGAGCGCAGCGACTTTCTTCTTCACCCAGTTGGCTGTGACCACTTTGCCGAGGAGGTTTTCCGCGCCTTCGTCGATTTCGAGATCATCGAGCAGCGCCATCACTTCGGTCGCCGCGGCAACCTTGGTCCGGGCGAGTTCGGGAATGCGCCGCAGGTCGAGGTGCGTAAGGCCGAGCAGGAACAGCTCTCGATAGGCTACGCGTTCGAACAGACCGCTACCGATGCGGAAGTCGAGCCGCTCGGACAGTTGGCGCAGGGCCTTCTCGACCTGGTCCTGGTTCTTGCTGACCTCGCGCCGCTTGCGATTTTGCAGCACCAACCAGTCAAGCCCGGGCATCCCAGCCTCGAGACGTGCCTGGCGCAGTTCAGCCACCATCACTGCGAAGCAGCCCGGACCCTGAAGCTTTCCCGAGACCGGATGAAACCGGCCGAGCAAATCGAGATCGACGAAACTGGCATTGACCGGCGACACCAGCAAATCGGCAAGCGCAATCGCGCGGCGTGCGATCGGCGAATCATGGCCCGCAGCATCGATCACCACGAAATCGCAGTCCCAGGCGGTACGCTGCAGTTCCTGGCAAAGCCCTGCGCCGGATTGGTTCTGCAGCACCAGATTGCGCGGTAGCGGAAGCCGGACGCCCAGTCGCTTGGCGGTACCGCCACGATTGGTGAAGGCCCGGGTCAGCGACTGCTGGCGGCGGTCGAGATCGATCGCAAGCACTTTGTGGCCGGTATCGGCAAGAGCGACCGCGAGATGAAAGGCCACGGTCGACTTGCCCACTCCGCCCTTTTCATTGGCGACGGTGATGATCCTGGCGGGCGGACGCGGACGGCCGGCAACGTCGGCCACAACGATGCGCGGATGTTCGCCTTCCATGGCGACATCACGGCGGCAGGCAAAATCCCCGATCGGCGTTACGACATTCATGCGCCCGGTCCCCTTTAGATCCGCCGCATTTGCCGCGTGCGAATCACCCTTGGGGAAAAGCTAGTGGAAAAAGGTGTGCAAATCGATTCATTCGATATTGACTATTGGATTCACCTTATTTGCGCGAAACGCGCTTCCGCCAGCAGCCTGAGGTCCGCCTCTGGCCGTGCGCCGTAATGCGAGATGATTTCCGCGGCGCAGATTGCACCAAGGGTAAGGCAATCGGTCATGCTGCGGCCTTCGCCAAATGCATGCAGAAATCCGGCCGCAAAAAGATCGCCCGCGCCAGTGGTATCGACTACCTTGTCAATCGGCTCCGCGGGCACTTCGAACAGCTCGCCGCCGGTAGCAGCAACGGCGCCTTCCGCACCGCGGGTCACCACAAGAACCGGTACTTTGGCCTTGAGCTGATCGATCCCAGCATGGAAATCGTCGTGGCCAGTCAGCGCGGCCAGTTCGACATGGTTGGCAAACAGGATGTCGATCTCGCCCGCTTCGATCAATGCGCGGAAATCGCCGCCATGACGGCTGATCACGAACGCATCGGACAGCGTGAAGGCGACCTTCCGCCCCGCGCCGCGCGCTGCTGCGATCGCCCGGCGCATTGCAGCGCGCGGCTCTTCCGGATCCCACAGGTAGCCTTCGAGATAAAGGATCTCGGCATCGGCGATCGCGGCTTCGTCAAGCGCCACGGCGGGAAGGAACTGCGAGGCGCCGAGGTAGGTGTTCATCGTCCGCTGCCCATCCGGGGTAACAAAGATCAGGCACCGCGCAGTTGGAGGCTCGCCCTCGCGTGCCGGCGTCGCAAAGCTGATCCCGCCGGCGCGGATATCGTGCGCGAAGACCTCGCCGAGCTGGTCGTTCGCGACCTGGCCGATGAAGGCGCACCTGCTGCCGAGCGCGGCCAGCCCCGCGAGCGTGTTGGCCGCCGATCCCCCGGAGATCTCACGGGCCGGCCCCATCGCGTCGTAAAGTTCGTGCGCGCGCTGGGTATCGACCAGCGTCATGCCGCCCCGGACCAGTCCCAGCTCTTCGATCAGGCTGTCGGCGCAAGGCGCCATCACATCGACGATGGCATTGCCGATGGCGATAACGTGAGTGGAAGGCTGAGACACACAGGTACTTTCGTTCGGGAAAAAATTGCGCCGCGCCTAGCTGCTTTTGCGCTCATTTGGAAGCGTTGACAGTGCCGCGCCTCTCCGCGATTTCCTGCGGATGCTCAGTGCGTTCTCACTCGCCCTTGCGCGGCTGTTCGATCCGACGCTCCTGCCGATCTGGCTCAAAGGCCTGGCAGTTACGCTGTTGGCCTGCGCCGTCCTGGGCGGCGCCGGGTGGTGGGCCTTAAGCGCAGTGATCGACCAGTACTTCGGGCAGGGCGATCTTGGTCCATTCGCTGCCGGGCTGATTGTGCTGCTGGGGCTTTGGCTGCTGTGGCGGGTGGTCGCGCTGGCCGTACTCCAGTTCTTTGCGGACCAAGTGGTGACGGCGATCGAGGCGCGCGACTATCCGGAAATGGCCGCGCGGGCCCGCAAGCTCGGGCTCCGCGAGGAACTTGCGCGTGGTTTGGGCGGAGCGCTGCGAGCCGTGACGTTTAACTTGCTGGCTCTGCCCATAGCGGCGATCCTGCTGATCACCGGAGTCGGTGCTCCGCTGGTGTTCCTGGCCGTCAACGCGGTGCTCCTGGGGCGGGAGCTTCAGGATATGGTCTGGCTACGGCATCGGCCTTCATCTGCCAGCCCAGCGCCGCTCAGCGCATTCGAGCGCTTCGCTCTAGGCGGGGTCACGGCGGTTCTGCTCACCGTGCCCGTCGCCAACTTCGCCGCTCCGTTCCTGGGCGCTGCTTGCGCCGTCCACCTTATCCATCGCAAAGGGCTGACCTATGAAAAGTAAACAGCTCCTGGCGCTCGTTCTGACCCCGCTGCTTGCTGCGTGCGGCTCAGGCGGGGTCAAATCCGCTTCATCGACCCCGGTAAAACCGCAGCAGCCGGCAACGGTCTCGGTTCGCGCCCCGATCCGCACCGCGCCAGCTCGCGCCAAGGTGTTCGCCGCGCCCGGGCTTGAAAGCGTGATCGGCGCAGATCCCGACGATCTCACTCGCCAGTTCGGTCCGGCGCGACTTGACGTCTGGGAGGGCGATGCGCGCAAGCTGCAATTTACCGGGCAGGCCTGTGTGCTGGATGTCTATCTCTACCCGCCCTCGCCGGGGGCACAGCCCGAGGCCACCTATGTCGACGCCCGCCGCGCAAGCGACGGTCAGGACGTCGACCGAGCCGCCTGCGTCGCGGCGCTCAAGCGGAGGTAGAAAGACCGCGACCCGGTGATGGGTAACGCCGTTTTAAGCTTATCCTGCCATTGCGGCCCGACGAGTAATTGACGGGAATGCGCCGCAATGAGCATTGAATTCGGGAACTTCGCTGCCGACGTTGCGAGCGATGGCAGGATCTCGGTCGAGGAAATCCTAGAGCTGCGCCGCCAGGGCTGGGCCGATGGCAAGATCGGCCCTGATGAAGCCGAGGCGCTGTTCACCGCGAATGACGGCTGCATCCTGCCGACCAGCGAATGGTGCGACTTCTTCGTCGAGGCCCTGTCCCACTTCATCGTCGAATCGGTGCCCCCCGCGGGTTATATCGACGACGAAATGGCCGACGAACTGATCGCGCGGATCGACCGTGACGGCCGCCTGGGTTCGATGGCAGAACTGGAACTGCTCGTCCGGGTTCTCGAAATGGCGCAGAATGCGCCCGAGCGGCTCAAGGCCTATGCTATCAAGCAGGTCGAGGATGCCGTGCTTCACGGCGACGGTCCTACCCGCCATGGCGAACTCGATCCCAAAGGGATCAAAAAGGTCGAATGCGAACTCCTCCGCCGCCTGATCTTTGCCCCCGCCGGGGACCGGCCGGCGGCGGTGAGCCGGCGCGAAGCCGAAATGCTGTTCCGGATCAAGGACGCAACATTGTATGAAGTGAACGCGCCCGATTGGCAGACGCTGTTCGTTCAGGGGGTTGCCAACTACCTGCTGGGCTTTGGCGGGCATGAACCGCTAAGCGCCGAACGGGCCGGGGAACTCGAGACCTTTATGAACAAGGAAGGGGAAGGCGTCGGCGCATTCCTGGGCAAGATGGTCACGTCACTGCCCGATTTCAAAGGCGCTTTCGCCAGCCTGATCGACGGCGCGCGACCCGATACCGCGATCGGCTTGTACGACGACGAGGCTGAAGCGGCGGCCGCGCTGGAACCGGCTGAGGGCGAATGGCTCAATGACCGGCTCGAAGCCGACGAAGAGCTCGACGAAATGGAAAAGGCACTGATCGCCTTTATCGATGCCGAGACCGGCGGACAATTTGTGCCGCGGCCTTCACTGGCCGCCTGACGGCGGGTGCAACGCCCGCTCGCTAGACAGTAAAACTCTCGCCGCAGCCGCAAGCGCCCTTGGCGTTCGGGTTTTCGAACACGAAACCTGCGGTGAAATCGTCCTCGGCCCAGTCCATCGTGCTTCCGACCAGGTAGAGTACCGAAGCCCCGTCGATGAAGAATGTGCCGCCGGGGGTTTCGATGCACTCGTCGAACGGGACGGCCTTCGAAATATAATCGACCGAATAGGCGAGCCCCGAACAGCCGCGGCGCGGGGTGGAAAGCTTGACGCCCACGGTGCCCTCGGGCGCTTCGGCCATCAGTTTCGCGACGCGTGCTTCAGCCGCAGGGGTAAGCGTCACGGCCGCAGGGAGCGGCCGGCGGGTGCGGGTTTCGGTCATCACAGCATCCCCAGTTCGAGCCGGGCTTCGTCGCTCATCTTGGCCGGATCCCACGGCGGATCCCAGACCAGTTCGACTTCGGCATCGCGCACACCCGGGACCGCGCCGACCCGCAATTCGACCTCGCCGGGCATCGATTCGGCCACCGGGCAATGCGGCGTGGTCAGCGTCATCGTCACCATGACCCCGCCATCGGGTCCGACGTCGACCCCGTAAATCAGCCCCAGATCGTAGATATTCACCGGGATTTCGGGATCGTAGATGTCCTTGAGCGCATCGATCACTGCTTCATAAAGATCGCCGCCGGGCTCGCCCGGTGACACATCCTTCGGCTTTTCGGCAAGGAAGCCTTCGAGGTAATCGCGTTTGCGTGTCAACTTTTCGCCCGGCGTTTCCTCCACCCGTGCCCGCGGAGGCACAGCCACCGCAGTGACTTCCTCGACCGTGAATTTCGGATCGTCGCTCACTTGAAAATCCTCACTGTCCGCTCGATCCCGCGCAGCAGCGCGGCAATGTCGCTTTCATCCGAATAGAGCCCGAAACTGGCCCGGGCGGTCGCCGGCACGCCAAGGTGCGCCATCAGCGGCTGCGCGCAGTGATGCCCGGCGCGGATCGCGACACCTTCCTCGTCCAATATGGTGCCGAGGTCGTGCGGATGCACCCCGTGAAGCGCGAACGAGACAATCCCGGCGCTTTGCTCGGGCCCGAACAGGGTGACGTCGTTGCGGCGACGCAGCTGCTCATGCAGTTCGCCGACCAGCGCGGTCTCGTGGGCGTGAATCCGTTCCAGACCAAGCGCTGCCACATAGTCGATTCCGGCGTGCAGCCCGATCACTTCGCCGATCGCCGGAGTTCCGGCTTCGAACCGAGTGGGTGCGGGGGCATAGGTCGTGCGGTCGAAGCTGACCCGGTCGATCATCGACCCCCCGCCCTGCCACGGCGGCATGCGGTCCAGCAGTTCGGCCTTGCCCCACAGCACGCCCACCCCGGTGGGGCCGTAGAGCTTGTGGCCCGAGAAGGCATAGAGGTCGCAACCCAGCGCGGTGACATCGACCGGCAGCCGCGCGGCTGCCTGGCATCCATCGAGCAGCACCAGCGCGCCGACCTTGCGGGCAATTTCGGAAACCCGCGCGGCATCGAGCATCGAGCCAAGCACGTTGGAGACATGCGCCAGCGCGACGATCCGGTGCTCGGCAGTGAGGTTCGCGTCAAGCCAATCGAGGTCGATCCGGCCATCTTCGGTCAGCGGGCAGACATCGATCCGGTAACCCGCCAATTGCCACGGAACAATGTTCGAATGATGCTCAAGCTGGCTCAACATCACCCGCGCGCCCTTGGGCACGATCGGATGTTCGCCCGCGCACAGGCTGTAAGCGGCCAGATTGATCGACTCGGTCGCGCCGCGGGTAAAAACCACCTCGTCGCTGGCCGCGCCAATGAATTGCGCCACCCGCGCCCGCGCTGCTTCGAACGCCAGCGTCATGTCGGCAGAGCGGGCATAGACCCCGCGGTGGACGGTGGCGTAGTCGTTGCCGAGTGCCCGGGCCATCGCGTCGAGCACGGCCTGAGGCTTCTGCGCAGTGGCGGCAGTATCGAGGTAGTGCCACCCGCCCGCGAGCCCGGGAAAGTCCGCCTTGAGATCGGCGCGTATGGCGGCCTGCGCGTTCACAGCATCGCCTCCAGCGCTTTCATGGCCGCTTCAAGGAGCGTGTCCTCGTCTTCCGCGCCGACGAAAGCCTCGGCCACGAAAGCCTGAAGCATCAGCCGCTTGGCCGCTTCGGGCGGCATTCCGCGCTGCGCCATGTAGAACAGCGCATTGGCATCGAGTTCGCCCACCGCACAGCCGTGCGCGCACTTCACGTCGTCGGCGAAAATCTCGAGTTCAGGCTTGGCATTGGCCTGGCTTTGGCGGTCAAGGAGCATTGCGCGAACCGACTGTTCGCCATCAGTGCCATCGGCCCCGCGCGCAACCTTGACCTTGCCGAGGTAATTGACGCTCGCCCCGCCGCCCGCGACCGAGCGTACCACCTGGCGGCTGACCGCGTCGCGGCCGAGGTGGTTAACCTCGGTGACCACTTCGAGAACCTGCTCGCCAGAACCGAGCTGCGCTGCACCGAGCGTAAAGCTCGCCCGCTCGGAAAGCGAGGCACGCAATGCGACGCGGCCATAGCCATCGCCGGCGGCAAGCACCCGCAAGTCGAACGAAGCACCCTCGCCCAGCGAGATCGCCAGTTCCCGCACCCCGCCGCTGGACACAATGGACATGGTCCTGGCCTCGCCCGCAGGAACCTCGATCGCCTCCACTCCCACCGGCCACAACGGCGCCAGCGCGGCGAGGTCCGCATAGCGAAAATCCTCGTCGCGGCGCGTCGGCAAGGCGGCGAGCGCGCTCATGCCGCAACCGCCTCGTAACCCTGCTCTTCGAGCTGGAGTGCAAGTTCGGGACCACCGGTTCTGACGATACGTCCGCCCGCCAGCACATGGACAAAGTCGGGCTTCACGTAATCGAGCAGGCGCTGGTAGTGGGTGATCAGCAGCACCGCCTTGTCGGGCTGGCGCATCGTGGCATTGATCCCCTCGCCGACCACGCGGAGCGCGTCGATGTCGAGACCCGAATCGGTCTCGTCCAGCACGGCCAGCTTGGGATCCAAAATCCCCATCTGCACCATCTCTGCGCGTTTCTTTTCGCCGCCCGAAAAGCCGACGTTCACCGGCCGCTTGAGCATGTCCATGTCGAGCTTGAGCAATGCTGCCTTCTCGCGCGCGAGCTTAAGGAAATCTCCGCCGGAGAGCGGGTCCTGCCCGCGGCATTTGCGCTGAGCGTTCAGGCTCTCCCGCAAAAACTGGACGAACGACACCCCCGGGATTTCGACCGGGTACTGGAAGCCGAGGAACAGCCCAGCGGCGGCGCGCTCATGCGGTTCGAGCGCGAGAAGGTCCGCGCCATCGAAGCTGACCGAACCGCCGGTCACTTCGTAGCCTGGACGCCCGCCGAGCACATAGCCCAGTGTCGACTTGCCTGCGCCATTGGGGCCCATGATCGCATGCACCTCGCCCGGGTTGATGGAAAGCGAGAGCCCCTTGAGGATCGGTTTGTCGGCCACACTGGCCTGAAGGTCACAGATGGAAAGCAAGGTCACTCGGCGAGTCCGGTAAAGTTGGAAACCGCCACGGCGATTTCCCGGTTGAGAGCGCGGATTGCGCGATCGGCGGCTTTGCGGGCATCGTCGCCCGACAGGCCCTGCGTTGCGGCAGCGACCCGCTGATCGCGCACCCGGTTGATTTGCGCCCCGCAAAAGGCGCGGGCCTGGATCACCTTGGCTTCGAGGCTGGCGCCGGTAGCGGCGCTCGACCCCGTGAGCAGGCAGGTGCGGAGCCGCGATTCGGCTTGTGCCGCATCGGGCTGGTCCTGGGCCGCAGCAGGGGCGGCGAGCAGCACCGCCGCAGCGGCAAGTGACATTGTGCGCATCATACTGCACTCCTGCCATGGCGGTGCGGGGTACCGGCGCGTTGGCGCCGCGCCGCGCCGCGTTCATCGTAACGCCGCTTCATCGCAGCTACGATCGCGCCCACTACACCCTCTGGATCGGCCAGAATTTCGTCCGAAGTGAAGCGCAGCAGATGCACGCCAACCGCCTCGAGGCTCTTGTCGCGCCGGGCGACAAGAGCCGGATCGCCGCCGTCATCGATCGACACCGCGACCTTCAGTGGATTGCACGCGAAGTCGAGGATTGCCGAGCCGATCACCTGCTGGCGAGTCAACTTGAACTTGCCGAGGTTTGCCTCGTTGAGCTTTGCGCCGAGCACCTGCTGCGCCTCGGTCGGCTCCATCTTGTTGCGCCGTGCTTGTTCGTGAATTGCGTCGAGCCGCTTGTCCGAAATTGCCCAGCCGCGCCCCCGCTTTTGCAGCGCCGGGGCTTCGGTGCGCTCATCGAGCGGTTTGGGCGAGAGAGTCTTGCGGGTCATCCGCCGATGCCTCCCTTACCGCTCGCGCAGTTGGTCAGGAAATCGGCGCGCAGTTCATCAACCATGTCGCGCCACGAACGCTCGACCGCGCGCGAATCTTCAAGTTGCCGCTGGCGCGCGTCGAGTTGCGCCAGGCCAGTCTCAAGCGAAGTCTTTCCAGCGAGTGTGATGTCCCCACCCAGCCGCGCGTACAGGGCAGCACGGTCCCGGGAAATCGCCTGCTGTTCGGCATAGATTGCAGCTGCGAATTCAGCCCGGCGATGGGGTTCGCCGCGGATAATGCCTGACATCGCGGCACGGTCGCAGGTCTGCACAGCAGACAGCGCCGGGGCAGGATCGGGGCCGGCCAGCGCGGCGGCAATGGCGACGATTGCGGGCATCAGCCGACGCTCCCTTCAAGCGAAATGCCCAGCAACTTCTGGGCCTCAACCGCGAATTCCATTGGCAGCTGCTGGAGAACTTCCTTGGCGAACCCGTTGACGATCAGCGCGACCGCCTCTTCCTGGCCGAGCCCGCGCTGCATCGCGTAGAACAGCTGGTCGTCGCTGATCTTCGACGTGGTGGCCTCGTGCTCGATCTGCGCACTGGGATTGCGTACCTCGATATAGGGCACGGTGTGCGCGCCGCACTCCTTGCCGAGCAGCAGCGAATCGCACTGAGTGAAATTGCGCACGCCCTCGGCGCCCGAGGCCACGCGGACCAGTCCGCGGTAGGTGTTCTGGCTCTTGCCGGCCGAGATGCCCTTGGAGACGATGGTCGAGCGGGACCCCCGTCCGTTGTGGATCATCTTGGTCCCGGTATCGGCCTGCTGGTAATTGTTGGTGACGGCGACCGAATAGAATTCGCCGACCGAATCCTCGCCGTTGAGGACG
>JBJTMA010000048.1:0-2513 GCA_046063295.1 Novosphingobium sp. | reverse complement strand
GCTGCGCGACGCCATCGGCGACCGTTTCCTCGACGATGCCGAGGCACTGTCCGAGCTCAACGCGCTGGCAGGCGATGCGGTGCTGGGCGAGCGGATTGCCGAGGTCAAGCGCGCCAACAAGGTCGCACTGGCCAGCCACCTAAAGGACCTGACCGGGATCCGGCTCAATCCCGATGCGCTGTTCGACGTTCAGATCAAGCGCATCCACGAATACAAGCGCCAGCTGCTTAATCTGGTCGAGACAGTCGCGCTTTACGATCAGATCCGCAGCCATCCCGAGCGCGACTGGGTGCCGCGGGTCAAGATCTTCGGCGGCAAGGCGGCGTCGAGCTATCACAACGCCAAGCTGATCATCAAATTGGCGAACGACATCGCCCGGCGGGTCAACGCCGATCCCTCCGTGGGCGGCCTGCTCAAGGTGGTCTTCGTGCCCAATTACAACGTCAGTCTGGCCGAACGGATCATCCCGGCGGCCGACCTGTCCGAACAGATCTCGACCGCCGGGATGGAAGCGTCGGGCACGGGTAACATGAAGTTTGCGCTAAACGGCGCTCTTACGATCGGCACGCTCGATGGCGCGAACGTGGAGATCAAGGACCGGGTCGGCGACGAAAACATCGTGATCTTCGGTCTGACCGCCGAAGAGGTCGCCGAACAGCGCGCCAATGGCTACAATCCGCGCGCAGTGATCGAAGGCAGCCGCGAACTGCATCAGGCGGTCGAGGCGATATCCTCTGGCGTATTCTCGCCCGACGATCCGCATCGTTACACTGGGCTGATGGACGGGCTTTACAGCAGCGACTGGTTCCTGCTCGCCGCTGATTTTGACAGCTATGCAGCCGCGCAGCGCGAGGTCGACCGCCGCTGGGAAGACCAGAAGCGCTGGCGCAAGTCGGCGATCCACAACATTGCCAATGTCGGCTGGTTCTCGTCCGACCGCACCATCGCCGAATATGCGAAGGACATCTGGAAAGTCTGAAGGCTCACATGAAGCCACCGGGAGAGGCCATTGCTGCACTGCTCGAAGGGACCCACGCCGATCCCTTCGCACTGCTCGGCGTCCACGCTGGACCGGACGGCGCATTTGCGCGGGCCGTACTGCCCGGGGCTGAGACAGCCGAGGCGCACGACCTCAAGGGCAAAAAGCTTGGCAAGCTGAAGAAAGTCGATCCACGCGGCCTGTTCGAAGGGAAGGTCAAGGGCGCACCTCAACCGGTCAAGTACCGCTGCACGGCAGGCGGACACGACTGGTGGCTGACCGATCCCTACAGCTTCGGCCCGGTGCTCGGCCCGACTGACGATTTCCTGATCGCCGAGGGCACGCACTTGCGCCTGTTCGACAAGCTCGGCGCGCATCTGATCGAACACGAAGGAGCCAGCGGGGTCCATTTCGCGGTCTGGGCGCCCAACGCGCGGTTCGTCAGCGTGGTCGGCGATTTCAACGACTGGGATCACCGCCGCCACCAGATGCGCAAGCGGCTCGATATCGGGGTGTGGGAAATCTTTGTCCCCGATATCGCTGAGGGCCGAGCCTACAAGTTCCGGATCGTCGGACCAGATGGGACAGTCCTGCCGCTCAAGGCCGATCCCTATGCCTTCGCGGCAGAACTGCGCCCGGCCACCGCATCGCTTACAGCCCGGCCAGCCAAGCCCGATTGGGGCGATGCCGCACACCGCGCGCATTGGGCAAAGGCCGACCTGCGCCGCGAGCCGATGTCGATCTATGAAGTCCACCCCGGATCGTGGCGGCGCGACGAAAACGGCTGGTTCCAGAGCTGGGACACGATGGCCGAGTCGCTGATCCCTTATGCAGTGGAGATGGGCTTCACCCATATCGAGTTCCTGCCAGTCAGCGAGCACCCCTACGATCCGAGCTGGGGTTACCAGACCACCGGGCTCTACGCCCCTTCCGCCCGGTTCGGGGGGCCTGACGGGTTCGCGCGCTTTGTCGATGGTGCACACCGCGCCGGGCTTTCGGTGCTAATCGACTGGGTTCCGGCCCATTTTCCCGTCGATGAGCACGGCCTCGCGCTGTTCGACGGGACCGCGCTTTACGAACACGCTGACCCGCGGCTGGGGTTCCATCCTGACTGGAATACCGCGATCTACAATTTCGGGCGGCGCGAAGTGCTGAGCTTTCTGGTCAACAACGCGCTGTTCTGGGCCGAGCACTATCATGTCGACGGCCTCAGGGTCGATGCCGTCGCCTCGATGCTCTACCGCGATTACTCGCGCAAGGAGGGCGAGTGGATTCCCAACGAGCAAGGCGGGCGCGAGAACTGGGAAGCGGTCGAGTTCCTGCGGGCGATGAACAAGGCGCTCTACGGCAGCCACGCCGGGATCGTGACGATCGCCGAAGAGTCGACCTCATGGCCGGGCGTATCCCAGCCTGCCCACGAAGGAGGCCTTGGTTTCGGGTTCAAGTGGAACATGGGCTTCATGCACGATACGCTCCAGTACATGGCGCGTGACCCGGTCTACCGGAAATACCATCACAACGATATTACCTTTGG
>JBJTMA010000001.1:0-4424 GCA_046063295.1 Novosphingobium sp. | reverse complement strand
CGTGCTGTCCGACATCCTGGGTGACGAAGATCACCTGGGTGACATGGACTTCAAGGTGGCCGGCACCAGCGAAGGCATCACCACGATGCAGATGGACATCAAGGTCGCGGGCATCACGCGCGAGATCTTCGAAGCCGCGCTCAACCAGGCCAAGGGCGGCCGCGCGCACATCCTCGGCGAGATGACCAAGGCGCTGGGTTCGGCCCGCACCGAACTGTCGGCGCACGCGCCGCGGATCGAAAGCCTGCAGATCGATAAGTCGAAGATCCGTGAAGTGATCGGCACCGGCGGCAAGGTGATCCGTGAGATCGTCGCCGAAACCGGTGCCAAGGTCGACATCGACGATGAAGGCCTGATCAAGATCAGCTCGTCGGATCCGGCACAGATCGAAGCCGCCAAGGCGTGGATCCTCGGCATCGTCGAGGAACCGGAAGTTGGCAAGATCTACGACGGCAAGGTCGTCACGATCGTCGATTTCGGCGCCTTCGTGAACTTCATGGGCGGCAAGGACGGTCTCGTCCACGTCAGCGAAATGAAGAACGAGCGGGTCGAAAAGCCGACCGACGTCGTTTCGGAGGGCCAGCCGGTCAAGGTCAAGGTGCTCGAGATTGACCAGCGCGGCAAGGTCCGCCTGTCGATGCGCGTCGTCGACCAGGAAACCGGTGCCGAGCTCGAAGACACCCGCCCGCCGCGCGAACCGCGCGAAGGCCGTGGTGATCGCGGCGATCGCGGCGGTGACCGCCGTGGTCCGCGCGGTGGTGGCGATCGCGGTGGCCGCGACCGCGACCGTGGACCGCGCCGCGAAGGCGGTGACCGTGGTCCCCGCCGCGACCGCGACGATGGCCCGGCACCCGATCACGTCCCGGCGTTCCTCAAGAACGACGACTGATCGGACGGTTCAAATTCGAACACGGGAAGGGGGCTGCTGCGGCGGCCCCCTTTTTGGTTCAGGCGGCAAGCGCCTGCTCGCCGTCCTGCGCTCCGGCGATCAGGATCCGGTTGCGGCCTTCGAGCTTTGCGCGGTAGAGCGCCGCATCCGCCGCCTGCAGCGCGGCGCGCGGGTCGTTGTAATCGAACACCTGCGCTACCCCGGCAGAGAAGGTAACCTGTCCGAACGGTGTGTCTGTGGCGCGGTTGACCAAGCGGCGCTGTGACAGTTCGGTCCGGACCTTGTCGAGCCGGGCCTGCGCTTCCTCCGGGCCCTGGCCGCGCATCAGGACCACGAACTCTTCCCCGCCGTGGCGGGCAACGTGACAGCGATCGTCTGAAACCTTCGCCAGCATATCTGCGACCAGGCGTAGCACGCGGTCGCCAGCATCGTGGCCATGTTCGTCGTTCACGCGCTTGAAGTGGTCGATATCGCAAAAGACCACGCAAAGCGGCTCGCCGATCGCATGCGCGGCTTGATACTCGCGCTCGAAAACCGCTTCGAAAGCGCGCCGGTTGGGCAGCCCGGTTAGATGGTCCTCTTCGCTTTCGCGCCGCGCTTCGTCGAGCCGGCGCTTGAGCGCGCGGGTCTGGGCGGAGCTGCGCAGCATCTGCCGCTCGATCTCGTGCGTGCGGCGCAACATGGCCTTGCCGATCTGCGCCATCTCGGTGATCACCGCGCTGGCCTTGGCGACCTGCTCAAGCTCGCTCACCTGGCCGCTGAGCGCCGAATGGTATTCGGTCGCCGCACCGTGCGCCTCGCGCGTGGATTTGCTGAATTCCTCCACGCTGGCTTCCAGCCGTTCCATAAGCTCGCGCAGCTCTGCTGCCTCTTCCGAAACGCTGCGGCGATCGAGCATATCGTTGAGCCATTCGATCGAAACGGCGCGGCCCGAGCGGATGCGGCGGTCAACGGTCGCGGCCAGGTCCTCGTCGCTGCGACTGAGATAGGTCCAGGCTACCTTGAGCGCGCGCGGGGTCAGTTCAAGCTCGTGCGCATCGAGAAACTGCTCGATCGCCTGGAATTGCTGCTGGCGCGGGGTCGAACCCCAGGCCGGCGCATCCATACCGGATGCATCGTCAGTCGATGCGGACCGGCCAAAGCCCAGCCAGCCGAGCAGGCCGGAGGGGCTGTAGTGGGCGTTCAAACGATTGCCGGTGTTGTCCATGCCCCGCTGAACGGCGCACAGAACCGGGAATTAACCCTGTAAAGTCCCTTAACGGACCCGCGGCCCGCCGAACGGTAGCGGCGGCGGCGGGCGGCGATGACCGCGCGGCAATTGCGCCTGGTAGGCGCGCCCGCAGTGATCAACACAATACGGGAAGCCGGGGTTCACCTTCTCCCCGCAGAAGTGGAAGTCAGGCTCGCCGGGGTGGCCCATCGGCCACCGGCAGATCCGGTCGTTCAGATCGAGCAGGCTGGTCTTGTCGGCCATCTCCGGGCTGGGCTTGGCCGGCACCAAGCGGCGCGGCGGCGCCGGCGGGATGGGGGCCTGCTGATCACCGGGGCCCTGGCGCAGGAAGCCGCCAGGGCCGACGGAGACAATCCGCGGCATGGCGGGCTGGGGATGGGCCTGCGTGCCATCTCCGGCCGGCGCAGCGGCGGCGGGTGCAGCAGCGCGGGGCGCTGCCGGGCGCGGAGCGGGAGCTGGGCGGGGTGCAGCCTCGGCCTTGGGGGCGCGCGGCGCCGGGGCGGGCGCAGCCTTCTCTTCGTTGGCCTTGACCGGGGAAGGACGGGCCTTCAGCCCAAGCCGGTGCGCCTTGCCGATTACGGCATTGCGGCTGACCCCGCCAAGCTCGTCAGCGATCTGGCTGGCGGTGGCGCCGCCTTCCCACATCTTGGTCAGCTTTTCGATCCGCTCGTCGGTCCAGCTCATTCGGTGTCTCTTTCCCTTTGCTGGCCGCGGCCTGCAATCTTGCCAATAGGGCCGCGCGGCGATAGTCGCCGATGCATGGCCGATCAACCCAAACCCGTCGATACACCTGCAAACGCCGCCGCAGTTTCCGCTGCGCCGCTGGCAGGATTTCCCGAACGGGGAGTGCCCATATTCAGCGGTTTCAATCGCCTTGGGCTGTGGACCCTCTATATGAAGGAGGTCCGCCGTTTTTTCAAGGTTCAGACGCAGACGATCTGGGCCCCGGCGATGACCACCCTCCTGTACCTGATGATCTTCACCGTCGCCATGGGCCGCGGTGGGCGTGAAGTGCTTGGCGTGCCCTTCGCCAGCTTCATCGCACCCGGACTGATCGTGATGGGCATGGTCTCCAACGCGTTTGCCAATACCAGCTTCAACTTTCTTGCCGGCAAGATTCAGGGGACGATCGTCGATTACCTGATGCCGCCGCTCTCCAACATCGAACTGATCATCGGGCTGATCGGCGCCGCGGTCACCCGTGCGGTGCTGGTCGGTCTGGCGATTGCCCTGGCCATGCTGCTGTGGCCGGGCGTTACACTGTATGTGGAGCATCCCTGGGCGGTCGCCTACTTCGGGCTGGTCGGATCGACCCTGCTGGCGATCATCGGCCTGATCACGTCATTGTGGGCGGAAAAGTTCGATCACGCGGCAATGGTGACCAACTTCGTGATTACCCCGCTGACCATGCTTTCGGGCACGTTCTACGTGATCCACAACCTGTCGCCAGCGTTCCAGGCGGTGAGCCGGGTCAACCCGTTCTTTTACGTGATCTCGGGCTTTCGCTTCGGCTTCCTCGGGCAAAGCGACATCGGCGCGACCAACGCAGCGGTATTCAATGGCGCGCTGTACCTCGGCCTGCTGACGCTGGTGATGGGCTGGGTACTTTACGCCCTGCTCAAGAGCGGGTGGAAGCTGAAGAGCTGATCAGTGCGTCAATGACGCGCGCAGCCGGTAACGCCCCTTGGCGAAATCCTCGAACAGCTCGCTCACCGAAGGGTGATCAACCGGGCCGGCATCGCCGTCTTCCAGCAGGTTCTGCTGGCTGACATAGGCGGTGTAGCTGGAATCTCCGTTTTCCGCGAACAGGTGATAGAACGGCTGTTCACGCGTGGGGCGCACTTCCTTGGGAATCGATTCGTACCATTCCTCGCTGTTGGCAAAGACCGGGTCGATATCGAAGATCACGCCGCGGAAATCGAACATCTTGTGGCGCACCACGTCGCCGATACCGAAACGCGTTTTCACCGCGCGCGGCGCATCGATGTGCCTTCCGGCCTGCGGGGAATAGAAGGAAGCACGGTCCATATCCTGCAATATAAGGGTTTGATTGCGCATAAACAACGTACCAGCGCGCGAAGTCCCCGATTTGTGCCGGAAGGGGGCTTGGCAAGCCCGCGCGCTTAAGCTAACCGCGCGGCTCTTCGACCCCGGCGCCTAACGCCGGACCGGGCATATCTCGCGGAGAGGTGGCAGAGAGGTCGAATGCGCCGCACTCGAAATGCGGTTTACGGGTAACCGTAACGTGGGTTCGAATCCCACCCTCTCCGCCAGCCTATCCTTCCCAGCGCTTCCCATATATTG
>JBJTMA010000047.1:0-12858 GCA_046063295.1 Novosphingobium sp. | reverse complement strand
GCTTTTCAACACACGTCGATCCTGGTTCGGCCCCGTCATTACCCCTGCGATACCAGGGCCCCTGCCGAACAGGGTGGTAATGGTGGAGCCGCCGGGTACTGCCCCCGGGTCCGCTGTGCCTATTGCACGCAACAATTTATCACCATAGCCGGGCGAACCCGGCGAAGGCCCATATAGGGTGTGTTCGATTAATGTGAAGTATCTCCCCTCCCACTTGCAGGAGGGGAAGGCGCTTACTTCTTCAGGGCATCCCTGATCTCGGTCAGCAGTTCGACCTCGCTCGGCCCGGCCGGTGCGGCTGCCGCGGGCGGGTTCATCCGGTTGGCGAACTTGACCAGCTGGAAGATCACGAAGGCGAGGATCAGGAAGTTGAGCACAACGCTGACCATATCGCCCCAGGCAAGCACGTTGGCTCCTGCCGCCTTGGCCGCGGCGAGCGACATGCCCTCAGTCACTTTGTCACCTCCGCCCAGCACGACGTAGCGGCTCGAAAAATCGAGGTTGCCGAAAACCATGCCGACCAGCGGCATGATGATGTCATCGGTCAGCGCGGTCACGATCTTGCCAAAGGCGCCGCCGATGATCACGCCGACGGCGAGATCCATCACGTTGCCCTTGTTCACGAAATCCTTGAATTCCGACATCATCGACATTGCGACCCCCTCCATAAATGTATCCCGCGGTGATGCTGCCACAGATGCGCGCAGCCCTCAACAACCGATTGCTGCCCGATATTTGCGCGCGAGGTGCTTGAAGCGGCTAACACACGCGCTACATTCCACGCGCTGCGGCAACACAGCCGCGTCTATTTTGAGGGATCGTAGCCATGTCACAGCCTGTTTCGAGCATCCTGCCTCGTGCTGCCGTCGTCGCAGCAATGGCCGCCAGCCTTGGTGCCTGCGGGGTCAATTCGGTGCCCACTGCCGAGGAGCAGGCCAAGGCCAAATGGGCCGATGTTCAGGCCGCCTTCCAGGAACGCGCCAACCTGATCCCCAACCTAGCCGCCGTCGCCAAGGGCGCGGCCGAGCAGGAAAAAGGCATTCTCGTCGGCGTGACCGAAGCGCGCGCAAAGGCAACGTCGATCCAGATCAGCGGAGACGATCTGAAAGATCCAGCCAAGATGAAGCAGTTCCAGGATGCGCAGAACCAGCTGTCGGGCGTGCTCGGCGGGTTCGGCCGCCTGCTGGCCAATACCGAAGCCTATCCCGAGCTTAAGAGCATCACAAACTACCAGATGCTGCAGAGCCAGCTCGAAGGCCAGGAAAACCGCATCCGCATCGCGATCAGGGATTATAACGAGGCGGTGCGCGCCTATAACACCACGATCCGCACCTTCCCCGACGCGATCGGCGCCAAGATCATCTACGGCGCCAAGCCGATGGTGCCGTATCAGGCGGTGACCCCCGGCGCCGAAGTGGCTCCCAGCCTCGAAGGCAAGATCTAGGCGGAAGGAACCGGCAAATGCTCGGTGGCACCGAGCTTTCACCTGTAGTTACTCCGCCCGGTCGCGGCCGCGCACTTGCGTTTGTTGCCGCCTTCCTGCTGGTTGCCGGTGGGCTGGGTTATACATGGCTTCAGCACCGCACTGCGGCGATCACAACGCAATCCACTGCCGCGCCCGCGCAAGCGGCCCCACCTCCCGGGCAGGCCAGAACTGGGCCCGTCATCGATGAGGCCGATGTATTATCGGACCAAACCGAGCGGCAGTTGGCTGGCACGATCAAAAGATTGAAGGCCGATCTCGGACCGGAGATGGTGGTGCTGACAGTGCCCGACCTCCAGCATCGTTCGATCGAAGCCTTTGCCTTCGAACGGTTCAATCGCATGGCTCTGGGCGACCGGAATCGTAACGATGGCGTCCTGCTGCTGATCGCACCCAATCAGCACCAGGTGCGGCTTGAAGTGGGCAAAGGGTTGACCACGGTACTGAGTAGCGAGGCATCGCAGCACATTATCGACCGGACACTGCCGCTGTTCCGTGCCGGGCAAACCGATGCGGCAGCCATTGCCGGGGTCGATGGAGTTGTCGATGATCTGCACCGGCTCAGCCAGTTCCTGCCCGGGAAGGCCCAGTGATGGCAGTGCCGTGCGCGATCTTCAGAGCCAGTCCCGGGGAAAGCCAATGAGCGACAAATCGGACACGTCCGGACGTCCGGTCCGCCGCTTCGCGGGCTTTGCGCTGCCGCTTGCGCTCGCCGCGATCTTGGTGGCGCTGGCAGTGTTCATGCGCCCCATGGGTCCTGCCACCGCCACCCCGCAGGCCGCACAGGCTCCGGCACCGGCTGCGAGCGCGCAGGCGCTTGCTCAGTCCGCCACGCCCGCTGCCGCGCCGGCCGCGCCGTCGGCTGACTTTCCCGCGCTCACCGGACCTGTTGTGGACGAGGCCGGAGTGCTGCCCGCCGACGTCAAGGCACGGATCGAGCAGAAGCTGGTTGCGCTCCAGACGCAAACGCAGCGCCAGCTTCAGGTCGTCACGGTCAGCAGCCTGCGCGGTTACGACATTGCCGATTATTCCAACCGCCTGTTCCGTACGTGGCAGCTGGGCGACAAGGCGCGCAATGATGGCGTGATGCTGCTGGTCGCCCCCAATGAGCGGCGGATGCGGATCGAGGTCGGTTACGGGATGGAGCCGATCGTTACCGATGGCTTCTCCTTCCTGGTGATCAACAAGATCATCACCCCGAAGTTCAAGGCGGGCGATCTTCCCGGCGGCATTGAAAGCGGAGCCGATGCGCTGATCCAGCAGATGCAGCTTCCCCCCGATCAGGCCGCGCAAATCGCGGCGCAGGCCAATGCGCAGCAGGCCAAGGAACGTCAATCGCAGGACCAGTTCAATCCGGCATCGCTGATCTGGTTCGCTTTCTTCTTTCTGTTCTTCATCCTGCCGATGCTCCGCCGCATGCGCGGCGGGCGCGGATATCGCTCCAGCGGGATCGGCAACGTGATCCTGTGGAGTGTTCTCGACGGGATGGCCCGTGGCGGTCGCGGTGGCGGCGGCGGTGGTTGGAGCAGTGGCGGCGGCAGCGACTGGGGCGGCGGAGGCGGCGGCTGGGGCGGCGGCGGCGGTTCGTCCGGCGGCGGCGGCGCATCGGGGAGCTGGTAGGATGGCGGCCCACTTCACCCTGAGCGATACCGAACGCGAGGCGATCAGCGCCGCGGTGGCCGAGGCCGAGGGCCGCACCGCGGGCGAGATCGTGACGATCATGGCCGAACGTTCGGACAGCTATCACGACGTTGCATTGCTGTGGTCTGCGCTGGCGGCGTTCCTGGCGCTCGCTGCACTGGCGTTCGCCCCTGACTTCTACCTGGGCATGATCGACCGGGTGCTGGGCACCTGGCAGCCCGACTGGCATCCCGGCAAGGTTCTAGGGCTCGCACTGTTCGTCGCCAGCGCGAAGTTTCTCGGCGCATGGCTGCTCCAGCTGTGGCAGCCGCTGCGTATCGCGCTGGTGCCGGGGCCGCTCAAGCACACCCGGGTGCGCCGCCGCGCGGTGACCAGCTTCAAGATCGGCGCGGAGCGTCGCACCCATGGCCGCACCGGAGTGCTGATTTACCTCAGCCTCGCCGAGCACCGCGCCGAGATCGTCGCCGACGATGCGATCGCGGCCAATGTCTCGCCCGAGGTCTGGGGTGAGGCGATGGCCACCCTGGTCGACGGAATCCGCGCCGGGCAGCCGGCAGAAGGGTTAACCGGAGCGATCGCGCAGGTCGGGGCCATCCTTGCGCAGCACCTCCCCCGTGCGGCGGACGACGTAAACGAACTCCCCGACCGCCTGATCGAGGTCTGACTTCCAGTCTGCGCACACGAGGCTTTCCTACCAGCACGCGCTTCGTGTAGCGCGCTGGTCATGACCGACATCGAACCCGAACGCATCGAATGGCAAGGCAAGTTCATCACCGCGCGCACTCGCGGTAAGTGGGAATACGTCACCCGCGCCCGCGGCATCCGCGCCGCGGTAATCCTGGCCATCGACGAGGATGACCATGTCTTGCTGGTCGAACAGTTCCGCGTGCCATTGGGCAAGACCTGCCTCGAACTCCCCGCCGGACTGATTGGTGACGACGACTCCTCGCCTGACGAGGACCCATCGGCCGCCGCCGCGCGGGAGCTCGAGGAGGAGACCGGCTACCGCGCAAGCCGGATCGAGGTGATCGGCGAGTTCTATTCCTCCCCCGGCATGGTCAGCGAGAGCTTCACCCTGGTCCGCGCGCATGGCCTGACCAAGGTCGGCCCCGGCGGAGGGACCGACAGCGAGGACATCACCGTCCACCGCGTCGCGCTTTCCCACCTCCCCCAATTCGTCGAAATGGCCCGCTCGCGCGGATTGGGGATTGACGTGAGGCTGCTGATGTTGCTGGCTCCCGGCATAGTGGGAGGACGATAGAATGGCAGGACGTGTTGCAGGCAAGAAGGCGCTGATCACCGGCGCGGCACAAGGACTCGGTGCGGCGCAGGCCTCGATGCTGGCACGCGAAGGAGCGCAGGTTCTGCTCGCCGACGTCAACGCGAGCGGAGCTGCCGACCAGGCCGCGAAGATCAATGCCGAGCTCGGCGCCGGCACCGCCTACTCCGTCGCGCTCGACGTCACATCGGAAGACCAGTGGGTCGCCGCGGTCGACTACGCGAACGAAACGATGCAGGGCCTCTCGGTGCTGGTCAACAACGCCGGGATCGGGGTGCGCGGCAACATCGAGACCTGCACCCTGGCTGACTGGCACCGCGGCTTCGCGGTTAACGTCGATTCAGTGTTCCTCGGCTGCCAGAAGGCACTGCCGCTCATGAAGGACAGCCAGCCTGGCTCGATCATCAACATCTCCTCGATCGCCGGCCTGATCGCCTCTGACACCATGCCCGGCTACAACGCCAGCAAGGCGGCGGTGTGGATGCTTTCAAAGTCTATCGCGCTGTACTGCGCCAAGATGGGCTGGGATATCCGTTCGAACTCGGTGCACCCGACCTTCATCGACACGCCCATTCTGGACGGCATGGTCACCTCCACCGGCAAGCCCAAGGACGTGATCATGGACAAGCTCGCCCGCCAGATCCCCTTGAAGCGCGTCGGCCACCCCGACGATATCGCCAACGGCGTACTGTATCTCGCCAGCGACGAGAGCCGCTTCATGACCGGGGCCGAACTGAAACTCGACGGCGGCATCTCGGCGATGTAAGCACTCCCCCAATGGGAGAGACTGTCGATAAGCCGAAGCGCGCATTCCGCGTCACCTCGTTCGATGTGGCGGCGGAGGCGGGCGTCAGCCAGTCCACCGTGAGCCGCGCACTGGCCGGTGATCCGGTGGTCAGCGAGGCAACACGTGCGCGGGTCGCTGCGGCGGCCGCCAAGCTCAACTACTATGTCGACGAGAACGCCGCGCGGCTCCGCACCGGGCGCACCGGCACGCTGGCAGTGGTGGTGATCTGCCGCCCGGATGAGGACCGCAAGGACCTCAATCCCTTCACTTACGCCCTGCTCGGCACGATCTGCGCCGCCGCATCGGCGCGCGGGTACGAGACGCTGGTCAGCTTCCAGGACGGTCCGGCAAACCTTGCAGGGCGCTATGAGGAACAGCGCAAGGCAGATGGGCTGATCGTGATCGGCACCACCCAGAACGAGGCCGCGTGGAACTATTACCGCGACCTTGGCCAGTCGGGCATGCACTGGGTCTGCTGGGGCTCGCCTTACGACGAGCTGGAATGGATCCGCAGCGACAATCACCAGGGCGCCGCCATGGCCACCCGGCACCTGATCGACGCGGGCTGTTCGCGCATCGCCTGCATCGCCTCGCTCGGCTCGCTCCAGCGCCAGTTCAAGGAGCGCTACGACGGTTATGCCGAAGTGGTCAGCGAGGCCGGCCTCACCCCCTGGCTTGTCGAGATCGAGGACGGCCTCTCACGCGAGGAGCAGGGCCGCCGCGCCGCGCAGGCGCTGCTGGATAGCGGCAAGCCGTTCGACGCGGTATTCGCGGTGTGCGACGAGATCGCGCTAGGCACCCTGCGCGGGCTGACCGAGGCGGGGGTCAAGGTTCCGCAGCAGGCTGCGCTGATCGGGTTTGACGGAATCCGGGCCAGCGCTCATGCCATGCCCCCGCTCAGCACGATCGAGCCCGATTTCCACGCCGCGGGAGCGCTGCTGGTCGACAAGCTGCTCGCCGGTATCGCTGGCGAGAGCCACGAAAGCCGCCGCGTGCCCGTGCGCCTGGTCCCGCGCGCGAGCACCGCACGCCAGGCCTGAGGGCCGCCGGAACCAATCCCGCGCTCGCCAGTTGATGAACCGCCCCCGCTGCTTCGGCACCGAGGGGTGTTTCTCCGGCGGGCGGCGCACGATCCCCTCCAGCGCAAGCCATGCCGGTGCGGCGCGGCGGCAGCGATGCCGCCGCGCTTTTGCATGCGGCGAGGAATATTGGTGTCGACGCGTGGGTGCCAGCGTTGCCAATTCCGAAATTTTTGAAACACTTCGCAGGGTCGAGCGTTTTGTAGAGTGGTGGTCGCATTGCATTAGAGGGTGTCATGAAAAAAGCCGAACCATTTTCTGCACTTACGGCCAAGGTTTCCCGACATAAGGCAAGCTCAGCCTATTGACGAATTTGCCGATCACCTTCACTGCTTGCTGAGCGCGATTCACAGGCCCGCAACAGCCGCCGAAAAGCATTCTGACAGTCAGTCGTCGTGAAAGCGGTGGTACTGGTTCGAGCATGTTGAGTTTGCGGCGAGACCTAATGAAAGCGGATGATTTCTCTGTGCAATTGGGCCTGCTTCGCGTCGCGTCCGCCACCTGCTTGGCCAAAGAGCTTACGGGGAGAGCCTTTGCATGACTGAGGCCAGTGACGAATCAAAGCGCGGTAAGAAAGCTCCAGCTGATGCCGGCCATCCTGTCCACGCGGGCGGTCGATCCAAAGCATCCTATCTTGAAATCGCCCGCCGGCTTCTGGCCGAGCGTACCCTGCGCGGCGGTTTCATCGAGCCAAGTCTGGTCGGCGAGCCAGCCTGGGATATTCTCCTCTCCGCCTATGTAGCCGATCCCACCGTGCCGCGCTCGGTAGTCGAAGCCTGCTCGGTCGGCGGTACACCGTTCATTGCAGGCTTTCGCTGGTTCAAGGTTCTGGAAGGTGCCCACCTGATGGAACGGTCGCATGAGGCGCGCGGAGATTTTGCGGAAGCCCGACTTACAGACCACGGCAGGGCCATGCTTGAATCTTATTTTGAAACGATTCGGGGTTCAAATCTGTAATAACCCCTAGTTTTTATCGGGTGCATCCCCGTAAAGTAGCGTTTAGGCCGCAAACCTGAAGCAACGCTACGGGAATTCACAGTGACAACCGCGCAAGATCTCCGAAACCTGATCCGTGACGCGGAGGCCTTGCTTGAACGGCTTGATGAATACCCATCATCCCCGGCTGCGGCGCATATGGCGAGCGCGATCGATGCCCTGCGCCGCCTGCTCGAACAGAAAATTTTGCCGCCCGGTGCAAACGATTAACTGCCCGTCTTGTCGTCCGTATCGTCCGGGCTCGGCTGACCGCTTCTGATCGCTCCTGAAATGACTTCGCGCCCGGTGCGTTGCTGGGCTCGTTCGATCAGATAGCGCCGCATCGCTTCGTCACCCTTCGCCGTCAGCATGACCCACGAACGCCGTCTATCTGCCTTGTCGACGCGGCGCTCTACCAGCCCCTGGCCTTCAAGCGAGTTGAGCCAGCGAAGTGCAGTACTCGCCGAACTGGCCGAGCCGTAACAAACTGCAGTCACCGACAGGCGCCGACCGGCTACGTCGGCAACGAACAGGTCCAGCAGCATATCCCACGCCGGCTCGCCAAATAAGTCCGCGTCGAAAAATTGCGTGCGGCGCCGGCGTTCCGTGTACTCCTCGACCGCGAGGCGGCTGAGCAGCAGGATGTCATCGACCCAGGCCTGTTTGCGGATACGGTACGGCAGCGCTGCGTCTCCTGTTCATGCGATGCCGGCAGCTGCGACTGCGAGAATTCACCGCATAAGGCGGATTCACGGGACCGGCTGAAATAAATATGACACCTCTCGCGCGATTGCCAAGTCATGATTGTTTAACAAACTCTTCGCTCAGTTTTGGCGCCGCAGCCTTACCTGCGATCAAGGTCCTTGAGCTCATCTTAACCATCTTCTGACCGCTCCGGCCGCGCCGGGCTCGCCGTGCGCAGCTCGCCCATCCTGCAAACCTTTGCAATGGTTCCAGTCACTTCGCGCGCCGCCGCAGCAGCGATCGGCACAGCAGGGCGCAGCGCCGCGTGCACCACAGACCGGCGGCACTTCAATCGCGCGGTTAACCCAGGTATTTGCCCGGATTGTAAGGCCCCCGCCCCCAACATACCCCCGGATCGGACGCCGCGCGTTCGGGCTTCAGGGGTGGGGCACCAATGGGGATATTTCTCGCACAGGTTGCGGTCAGCGGGATGCTGCTGGGCGCCATGACACCAGGAGCCGCGCCGCATCTGGCGATCGCGCGCAGCGTGGCTGGCGCCGGCCTGCCGCAATGCACCTCGTACCTCGCCGACGGAACCGCGCAGCCGTGCCTGCCCAGCTTCTCGATCCGCCAGAGCCGCCAGATCAACGGCTGGAGCGAGCACGGCCGCATCGCCTTCTCGCGCGCGGCGCTTGAACGGCTCACCCCGGACGAATTCGCACTGCTCGCCGGGCATGAGATTGCGCACTGGTATCTCGGGCACAAGGGCAGCAACCCGGCCGACGAGCTTGCCGCCGACCGGCTCGGCGCGAAGCTCGCCTGCGAGGCGGGCTACGATCCGGCGAAGGGCGCCGGCCTGTTCCGCTACCTCGGCCAGGGCACCGACCATCCGCCGCGCAAGGCCCGTGTAGCCGCGGTGCTGGCCGTGCCCTGCCCGCAAGCTGCTCACCAGTCCTTTTCGTCGAGGTAATGCAAAGCCGCCGGGTCCGTGCCGGCGGGCGGCGGCACGACCAGCCACCAGCGCTCGACCCCGGCCTCGAACGCCGCGAGTTGAGCCTCCTCGATCGCGCCGTCGCGGTCGCCGTCGGGGAACTGGAACGGCTGGCGCGCCCCGGCCGGCCGCGCCGCGTCCATCCGGTTGAGCCGGTTGCCCAGCCACATGCAATCCGCCGATGTGAGCGCGCGCTCGGGGCCAAGACAGGCGCCGCCGCAGTCCGGGCAAGGCTCCAGATCCCGCTCACCCTCAGCCTGTCGAAGGGCAGGCGTGGACCGCTTGGACCACTGCCCTGGCGAAGAATTGTCCACGCCCCCGTCAGGCGCCGCCACCTCCGCCTCCACCACTTGAGGCTCAGGGGCCCGCGCCGGCCGGTCCTCGCCCGCGGCATAGCGGCCCAGGTTGTCTTCGAAGGCGTCGGCGAACTCGGCCACCTCGGCATCGGCGCAGAGCCGGTCGAGCCGCGCGAGGTGCGCCAGCAGCAACCGGTCCGACCACCGCCGCCGCGTCGCCACCACCTCGCCGTGATAGACCACGTCCTCCTCCCACCCCTCAAGCGCGCGGCAGGCGAGCATCTCCTCCGCCTGCGCCCGCGCCGCGAGCAAGGCCGCATCCCACGCCCGCCGCAGCCCCGGCGAAGCGAGCCGCGCGCGGTAGGCCGTCTGATGCGAAACCCCGGCCCGCGCGGCGGCGACACGCACCTGCCCGGTTGCTGCCAGCGCCTCGAGGAACAAGGCCTGCCGCTCGCGCGAGAAGAGCGAGGGATCAGGCGGGGTCTGGGGATCGGGCTCGGGGGCGGTCAGGACGGGAAGCGGGGACATGGTTGGCAGGCTCCTGTAGAGGGAAGGCAAACCGGCCATGTTGCAGATTTTCGGGGTGTAGGAAAATTAGGCCGCCAACGGCGTTAAAATTACGATCGGTGTCAAGATATCAACTTCGCGATCGATTCTGATCTGTGGTCCGCAACCGGGAACAATTTCGCGGCGCCATCATTCAAGATATCTGGAGCTTTTGGCTGCCAATTTACCTCCATTTAGGAAGTTATCATTTCGTTCCGTAAACCAAATGCGCTTATCATATCGGACGGCGGTGGATGCAGCACATCGCCGCAAAGGGGGCGCATCTTTTGGGTATGCGGGGGTGAGTGATGGCTGACGCGGAGCATGACGCGCTAGCGGCTCTGTCAGAGAAACAGCGAGCTGCACTAGACCTTTTGTCGAAGCACATGACTTCCAAACAAATTTCCCGCGAGTTGGGAATATCTCCTCACACTGTCGACCAACGCATTGAATCAGCGAAAAAAAAGCTCGGCGCAGCGACACGCGGCGAACTGGCATTAAAATACAGGGCATTGGTTAGGCTATGTCATCAAGTGACATACGAAGAATCACATATCGCAGAAGACCACGGTTACCACGAAACGGGAATCGGGACGGAACCGGAGCTACTTTTGATCCAGCGAGGTGGCGGTGCGGATGATAAGCATGCACCAAATTGGATCGATCCGGAGCTGCGAGTCCTCCCGAAGCTTTTCGAGGGGCGGCTGGGTATTCTGGCTAGGTTGGGGGCGATAGCAGCTATCGCATTCTTGATCGTCGCCAGTGTTCTGGGCGGAATCGCGATTTATGAGCAGTTGTCTGCACTGATCGCGGTGCATCCCTGAAAAGCTTCAATTGGTGGGGCCGCCGTCTAGGCGCAACAGGGAATTGCATCATGCCGATGAATATTGACACAGCGAAGGTGCGAATTGCACGTGAAATCAATGAGGCCGAAGACGCCCTGAACGTCGCATTGCTAAGGCAATCCGAACTGTTTTCCACTTTGCTCAGAGCGCGTCGGGATGCAGCGCAAAAGCCGAGCGATGGCCAAGACGCGCTACTTCGCCTCTCCCGTTCACAGCAGGCTTTGCTCAACGCTGGCGGTGACTTGGCGCGGGTCCATGGTCGCCTGCTTGAAATCAATCGCGAGATGGGCGGCGCCGCATCCGATTGCCCGGATGATTGGAAAGCTCCCATGAAGCTCATGGACGAAATCGCCGCCTAGGGGTTGACACGTACGCAGGCAGGCCGTCGTATTGTCTAATGCGATTTTGGCTTACTGTACTTCTACTTACAGCAGTCTCCTCCATGGCGTATCGTCATGGAGGAAGACCTGAGAAGTATGCTTCGACTGTCTTCGTCGCGTCCTTCGTTGCCGAACTGGTCTATAATCAGTTTACTGGTGCATCCGACTTCAGAACCTTCAGCCCTTTTCGTCTAGTATTAGATACTAGCGTTTTTATCGGGCTACTCTTGATTTCGTTGAGGGCTAATCGATGGTGGCCAATGTGGCTTTCAGCTCTGCAACTGATTGTGGTTGCAGGTCATATTTCCGCTTGGATGAGAATACCTGCAATTGCAGGCGTTTATTGGGGAATGACGGCGATCCCGTTCTATCCGGAAAACATCATTCTACTTGCAGGGATCCAGCGTCATCGTCAGCGCCTCGCAATGTTCGGGCACTACCCGGATTGGTCAGTGGCGGACCGGTAGACAACAATTCAACATCGGGATTGTGTGATGCATAATTCCAAAATCGATGGTGGTGTTGCCAATAAACTGGCAATGCTCGGGAGCGAGATGCTCGCCTTGGCAAAAGACTTGGAGAGCGGGAAGGAACTTGACCTAAGCGTTCAGGATTCGTGGGACGAAGATAATAGTCCAACCGCCTTCAACTTCCGGGGCAATAGTACCGAGTCACACGCTCTCACAAAGCGCTTCGAATCCACTTCGCCCAGTAGAGCACCTTTGCCCGACCCGAGACTGATACGCCAAATTATCAGACAGAGGCGCTTGAGAGCAGAATTCTTCGATGCCACGCTGTTTGCTGATCCAGCTTGGGACATTCTTCTCGATCTTGCTGCCGCGAGAGCAGAGCACAAACGTGTCTCAGTGACCTCACTTTGCATCGCCGCGGGAGTGCCAGTCACCACCGCACTTCGCTGGATTCAGCAAATGACTGAAATGGGTCTCTTGACCCGGCTTGGTGATGACAGAGATCGTAGACGCACTTTCGTCTCGCTTTCAGACTTGGGCGCAAGCAAATTTGCCAAACTGTTTTGGCAAATGCGCAACGAGACTGCAGTGCCGCTTTGAAGGCACTGCATGCCGGACCCGATGCAGATCTCTCGGTAACGAGGCACCTTAAAACCACCTAATCACCTATTCCGTGGGCCGGGCAGCTCATACCCGAGTGATGACAGCGCAACCAGTATGGCGCACTCGCCCAGATTCAACTATTCGTTCATTCAACTGCTGCGCTTCGTTCGTGAAGCAACGGCTTCAAATACTGCCCGGTATAACTCCGCGCGTTTTGCACCACCTCCTCCGGCGTGCCCTCAGCAACAATCTCCCGCCCCTGACCCCGCCCTCAGGCCCAAGGTCCAAAATCCAGTCCGCGGTCTTGATCACATCCAAGTTGTGCTCGATCACCACCACCCCGGATCAAGTCCGGGGCAGGCCTTAAGTTGCCGTCATGCGACCGTTTCCGTCCGGCGGGCCAGGAGCGGGGCCAGATATTGACCGGTGAAACTGCGCTTGATCTTGACCACTTCCTCTGGGGTTCCCTCAGCCACAATCTCCCCGCCCCTGACTCCGCCTTCTGGGCCAAGGTCGATGATCCAATCAGCCGTCTTTATGACGTCTAGGTTGTGTTCAATGACGACAACTGAATTCCCCTGGTCGACCAGCCGCTGCAGCACTTCCAGAAGCTTGCGCACGTCCTCGAAGTGCAGCCCGGTGGTCGGTTCGTCGAGGATGTAGAGCGTCTGCCCGGTGCTCCGCCGGCTGAGTTCCTTGGCGAGTTTCACGCGCTGCGCCTCCCCGCCTGACAGCGTGGTCGCCTGCTGGCCGACCTTGACGTAGCCGAGCCCGACCTCGTTCAGCATGTGCATCTTGT
>JBJTMA010000046.1:0-3431 GCA_046063295.1 Novosphingobium sp. | reverse complement strand
TCGCTCGGCGAGCGTGCCCTGCGGGCAGAATTCAACCTCAAGCTCGCCCGAAAGGTACTGCCGCTCGAACTCCTTGTTCTCACCCACGTAGCTCGAAACCATCTTCTTGACCTGATGCGTGCGCAGCAGCTTGCCGATGCCCTCGTTGTCGATCCCGGCGTTGTTCGAATAGAACGTGAGCCCCGTCACCCCGCTGTCGCGCACCGCATCGAGCAGGCGTTCGGGAATCCCGCAAAGGCCGAAACCGCCGCAGGCGATGTGCAAGTCGTTCTCGAGCAGACCGTGGAGGGCAGCTACGGCATCGGGGTAGATCTTCTGGGCCATGGTCTCTCCATCCGCGGCGACGAATCAAGCGGCGCTAACGGCTCGGCCGCCGCCTCGCAATTGCACATTACGTCGCGAAACTTGCGCCGAATGCAAGTGTCAGCCGAGTGCGAGGCCGAGGAGCGCCGAAAGATCGGCCAGCGCCTGCTCGCCATTCGTCACCTTGATCGCCGACATGCCAAGCTGCGCGGCCGGTTTGCAGTTGATGCCCAGATCGTCGAGGTAGACGCATTGCGCCGGTTCCAGCCCAAGCGTCTCGCACATCATCAGGTAGATCCGCGGGTCGGGCTTGCGCACGCCTGCCTTGCTGCTCTCGATCACAGCTTCGAACCGGGCGAAGACCTGTTCGTAGGCATCCTTGGCATTGCCGCTGCGCGCCATGCCCGCACCGTGCCCGACGGGAACGTTGTTGGTAATGCAGGCCAGCCGGTATCCGGCGTCCTTGAGCTGGTCGAGCGCACGGACCATAGCCGGGCGGATCGAGCCTGAGAGCACTGCAAGCACCGCGCGCCCTTCCAGCGGATGACCCAGCGCTTCAGCCTCGGCTTCGAACAGGACATCGAAAGTCCGCGCGTCGATCTCGGCGCGCTCGAACCTGGCCCAGGCGTTGTCGTGCGGGTTCGCGGCATTGACCGAGCGAATGAAGTCCTGTGGCAGGCCGCGCTCTTCTTCCAGCCGGTTGAACGCCTCGAACGGCGAGGCGGTGATGACACCGCCGAAATCGAACACCACCGCTGCGTACCGGCTCTCGCTCAACATCCTGCTCCTTCGTCGTAGGGTGCAGCCAGTGCCGGATTGGCGCACTGGGTGCAAGGCAGCGAATTTGATCTCGATCATGGCAATTGTGCCGGAACAGGCGCAGGCCGGAACCAGGAAGGAGAGCCGATATGCGTTCAATCCTCGTCCAGGCCGCCAACGACCGCGATTGTGCGGCCCGACTCGATACCGCGATGGCCGTGGCCCGCGCTTCGGGAGGCCACGTCACGCTGCTGGTCGATACACCGATCGACCCTTATGTCAGCACCAACCCCTATGGCGGGTCCTACGTGGCACGCGATGCGCTGGAGGCGGCGATCAAGGCCGACGATGCCTTGGCTGCGGCGCTGGAAGGGCGCTTCGCTCACGACGACGTCCCCTTCGATGTGCTTAAGACCGAAGGGTCGGCGCTCGATGCGATGCTGAGCGCGGCAAAGCTGGCCGATCTGGCCATCGTTTCGCGGACCTGCGGTTTTGCCGGCGATCTGGCGATCGAGGCCGATTGTCCGGTGCTGGCGCTCGGGCACGCGGCCCTGGCGGTCCCGGTCGAGTCCGCCGTGATCGCCTGGGACGGGGGACTGCAGGCCGCGCGAGCCTTGCGGGCGGCGGTGCCGATCCTGGCGCATTGCGGCGCGGTGCACCTCGTGACCGTCAACGACGATGCGGCAGGCGATTTCCCGGCAACCGAATCGCTGCGCTACCTTGCCCGGCACGGCATCAGCGCCGAACTTCATCAGGTGGCCAAGGCTGGTTCGGTGGAGGCGACCATTGCCGGGGAGGTGGCGCGGCTGCATGCGGCATTGCTGGTCATGGGCGCCTACAGCCATACCCGCCTGCGCGAATTCATGTTTGGCGGGGTTACCCGCAGTTTCCTCGGGCTGGCTTCGGGGCCCGCGCTGCTACTGGCGCACTGACGGTAACCGGTTCGCGCCGTTCATCGAATAGCATTGGCTATTCGCGCCGTTTCGCGGTGCACTGGCGCTTACACAACCGGGGAGAACCATCATGAACCGCCGTCTCATACCGCTCGCATTGCTGGGCGCCGCCGCGCTTGCAGCCCCGCTGATTGCCAAGCCCGCAGCCACCGTCATGAAGCCGAAGCCGGTTGCAGCCTGGCTTGCCGATCCACTGCGCAGCGATGACTGGCGCAAGCTCGATGAAGGACGTCTGCCGGCCGACGTCCTGACGTTCGCCGGGGCCAAGCCCGGGCAGACCGTGCTCGATTTCTTCGCGGGCGGCGGATATTATTCGTTCCTGCTGGCCAGGGCGGTGGGCCCGAAGGGCATGGTCTTCGCCGCAAATCCACCGGCTGAAAACGACCCCAAGGCTTGGGAACGCTTCGCCGACAAGGTGCCCAATCTCCATGTGATGGTGGCAGAAGTGCCGCAAATGGCCTTCGCACCGCGCAGCCTCGACCTCATCTTCACCAATCTCAACTACCACGACCTCTACTGGGAATCGGAAAAGTACCACTTCCCGCGGCAGGACGTTCCCAAGGTTCTGGCCATGTGGTTTATGCAGGTAAAGCCCGGCGGGCACGTGGTCATCGTTGATCACGCAGCCAATCCCGGCGGCGATCCGCGCGAGGTGGCCGACAAGCTCCACCGCATCGATCCCGAGCGGGTTAAGGCCGACATGGCTGCCGCCGGTTTCGTTTTCGAATCCGAAAGCAGCGTGCTGCGGCGCAGCGAAGACGACAGGACCAAGCTGGTTTTCGACCCCTCTGTGCGCGGCAAGACCGACCGATTTATGTTGAAATTCCGCAAATCTGCATGAATTCTGAACCAACGATTGCAAATTTTTCAATCAGTGAAACGCTTTTCGCACTTGCACAAAAAGGCAGCGAATCCCATAAAGACCCTGCCTTTCAGGCATCCTCTCCCAAAACTTTTACGGCCCGGACGGCAACGTCCGGGCCTTTTTTCTTGCTTGCGCGCGGGACCGATTCCCCGCCCGCCCCGTTTGCAATCCTGGTCGCGCGTTCCTAGCGTCCCGGCAGGACGGAACTACATGACGGCACATGGCAGAGGCAGCGACCGCGCTCGCACCCACCGGCAATGGCATCAGGCTCCAGGTCGCGGGCGCGCGGCAGGAGGAAAGCGGCACCGGATTCGCCCGGATCAGCCGCGAGACCATGGGCAAGCTCGGCATCACCGAGGGCGATATCGTCGCGATCGACGGCAAGCGCGCCACCGCGGCGCGGGCGATCCTGCCGCACCCTGAAGACGAGGGAATCGAACTGATTCGGCTCGACGGGCTCCAGCGCGCCAATGCCGAAGTCGCGTCGGGCGAGCACGTGATGGTCAGCAAGGCCGAAGCCAAGCCCGCGCAGCGGGTGGTCTTTGCACCCG
>JBJTMA010000006.1:0-15363 GCA_046063295.1 Novosphingobium sp. | reverse complement strand
CTCAACCAGCACGGCTTCGTGCCGAACGGTAAGGATACCAGCGACAACGTGCTGACCGCGGGGCTCTCAGCCTCGTTCTGAGGAGACCAGCGGCAACTGCACGGTTACCTCGGTTCCATGGCCGACCACGCTCGCAAAATCGAGCGTGCCGCCGTGCCGCTCGACAATGTGCTTGACAATCGCCAGGCCAAGCCCGGTTCCGCCCGAGGCGCGGCTGCGGCCGGGATCGGTGCGGTAGAACCGCCGGGTCAGGTGGGGCAAGTGATGCGGCGGTATTCCCGGGCCGCGGTCGGTCACAACCAACCGCGCCTTGCCATCCTGCGCAGTCACTGCAACGGTGACTGGCTGGTCATCCGCGCCATACTTCAAGGCATTGTCGACGAGATTGCGCAGCAATTGTTCGAGCTGCGATGGATCGGCCAGGATCATGGTCGAAGGATCGGCCAGGGCCAGCGAAACGCGCTCCTTGCCGCGCAGTGAGGACACTTCGGCAACCACCCGTGCGGCAAGCTGGGAAAGGTCGATCCGCTCGCTGGGTCGCTCGTGCTTTTCCGCCTCGACGTGACTCAGCGTCATCAGGTCTTCGACCAGCGAAAGCATGCGCCGCGCCTCGCGGTCGATGATGCCGATGAAGCGGCCGCGCGTTTCTGGATCGCTCGGCGCGTCGGTATCGCCCAGCGTCTCGGCATAGCCGATGATCGACGCCAGCGGCGTGCGCAGTTCGTGGCTGGCATTGGCGACGAAATCAGTGTGCGCGCGGCCCATGTCGCTCTCCGCGGTGCGATCGGCCATTTCGATGATCCAGCGCTGGCCGGTCAGCCCCCGACGGGTCAGTTGCCACACGCTGCGCGGGCCGGTGAGACCGGGTACATTGACGCTGGCGCCGTTGGTCATGTCGACCAGCCGCACCGCCTCGGGATAGCGGAGCGCGATGCGCGCGTCCTGGCCGAGGATGTGCTCGCCCAGGGCTGTACGCGCTGCAGCATTCGCTTCGACCACCCGGTTGCCGTCGAGCAGCAGCAGCGGGTGGCCTACCGGTTCGATCACCTCGTGGATCGCATCGCGAGACACCTCGCGCGCATCGACGCGGGCATCGAACACCTGCGGTTCGGGGGTGGAAAGCCACAGCGTGCCCAGCCATAGGACGATCACGCCAAGAGTCAGCCAGACACTGCTGCCGCTGGCGAGCATGAGCGCACCCGCGATTAGCGCGAGGACGATACCGGCGAGGGGAAGGGAGCGTTTGGCAAACATCGGCGCCCGCTCCCGTAAGGCGAGAGAGGGCGGGTGACAATGATGAGCTTGGTGACCCCTACGGGAATCGAACCCGTGTTTCAGCCGTGAGAGGGCCGCGTCCTGACCGCTAGACGAAGGGGCCTTGGTTGGTGGGCAGTCAATGCTTCGGCGCAGCGAGGATGGTGACCCGTACGGGATTCGAACCCGTGTTTCAGCCGTGAAAGGGCCGCGTCCTAACCACTGGACGAACGGGCCATACCGGGCTGCGCCGTAAGCAGGCCGCGCCTTTAGGGAAGGGGGCGGTGGGGGTCAAGTCCCTTGCCGCAAGATTGTTTCAGCTAATCCGCAAAGGCCGCATCGTCGATATGGAGTTCGGCTTGCGGGCGGCTTGACCAGTCATCGATTTTGGCGCGGCCGGCGAGCCACAGGCGTCGCTGGTGCGTGGCGTTCAGCAGGGTCTGGCCAAGCTCGGTCGAAGCGGCGCGGAAAGCGACTGCCTTGAAATTCACGCCGTCTTCCCCGCGGACAATAAGCCGCACATGATCACTTCCGACCACGTCCGCCTTGACCATGCGAACCGGCCCAACGGCGACCCGCGGACCCGGCCAGCCCATTCCGTAAGGCCCCGCGCTTTCCAGGGTCTCCACTAATGAAGGGGTCAGTCCTCCTGGGGCAAGTGCCAGGTCGAGCTGGATCGATTGTCCTGCCATTGCTGCCGTGACAGTGTTGCCCAGTTTGGCGTCGAGCCAGTCGCCCAGCGCATCGATCTGTCCGGGAGCCACTGTAAGGCCTGCGGCCATTGCATGCCCGCCGCCTGCCAGCAGCAGTCCGGCCTCGCGCGCAGCGATGATCGCGGCACCAAGATCCACGCCTGCAATGGAACGGCCGGAGCCTTTGCCATTGCCAGCTTCATCGGCATCGAGAGCAATTACGATCGCGGGCTTGCCGGTCTTTTCCTTGATCCGCCCCGCGACGATTCCGATCACTCCCGGGTGCCAGGCCTTGCCTGCCAAAACCAGCACGGCACGATTATGCTGGCTGGCGATCTGCGCTTCAGCCTGTTCCTGCACCACTGCCTCGATCCCGCGGCGCTCTTCGTTGAGCGCGGATAGCTGCGCGGCAATCGCACGTGCCTCATCGGAATCCTGCGTCGTGAGCAGCCGCACGCCGAGCGTGGATTCACCGACCCGGCCCCCTGCATTGATACGCGGACCCAAGGCAAATCCGAGGTCCGAGCAAGTCGGCGCGCGGCTCAGCCTGCTGGCATCGATCAGCGCGGCCATTCCGACCCCTTCGCGCCGCGCCATCACCTTGAGACCCTGCGCGACGAATGCCCGGTTCAATCCGTGCAGTGCCGCAACGTCGGCCACTGTACCAAGCGCCACGAGATCAAGGAGGGAGAACAGGTCGGGTTCGGGGCGAGTTTCGAAATAGCCGCGCAGGCGCAGGGCCCTAACAGTGGCGATGGCGAGCAGGAAGGCCACGCCTACTGCCGCAAGATGGCCGTGCGCAGCGCCGATCGTACCTTCATCGAGCCGATTCGGATTGACCAGCGCGGCTGCTCGGGGAAGCTCGGCCGAACATTTGTGGTGATCGACCACGATGACATCGACACCGGCTTCATGCGCCATATCCAAGGCCTGATGCGCCATCGCGCCGCAGTCGACGGTGACGATCAGGCTCGAACCCTGCTCAGCCAGGCGGACCAGCGCCTCACCCGAAGGCCCGTATCCTTCAAGCAAGCGATCCGGGATGTAATATTTCGCGTCCAGCCCGAGAGAGCCCAGCAATCGGATGAGTAGTGCAGCGCTGGTTGCGCCATCAACGTCATAGTCTCCGTAAACCGTAACCGTCTCGGCGGTCAGCACGGCCTGGGCCAGGCGTTCGGCCGCGGCATCCATATCGCGCAATTCTGACGGATCGGGAAGGAATGCGCGAAGGGAAGGCGTGCGATGGCGTTCGACATCGTCTGCAGCAACGCCGCGCGACATCAGCAGCTGGGTCACCAGATCGTGATCCAGGCTGGAGCCGTTCCCAAGGTCCATGTTGCCGCCCCGCCATCGCCAGGTCTTGCCCGAGATCGAGCGACTTAAGCCGAGGATCGATTGCGAAGTGGCGGTCATCGGATTTGTCTAGCCCAGGTAACCTCCCCGCGAAAGCGGTGCGCCGCATCAAGATGGCGGCAATTGACAACTAATCGCTTCGCGCGTCGGATAGTATGCGCACCTTGAGCTCAAAGGGGGTAGGTATGGCGATCAATCGAAGGGTGGCATGGGCGGCAGCAATCAGTGTCGTTGCAAGTTCGGCGCTGCCGGTTTTGGCGCAACGATCGCCGACGTCCGGACCTGTGGCGCGATATGACATGCGGGTCGGCACCGTGTCCGGCTTCGGAGCTATGGGCGGCGGGTTAGGCGGGGCGATGAGCATGGCCTTCGGTGGCGGAGGCGGCAAGGTTCAGCACGAGTTGCTCCTACGCCTCGGTTCGAGCCAACCCTTTTCTGGCAAGCCGAAAGCAGATCATTTCATGCCGGCGGGTGCAAAACTCGGCAAATCGGTCGCTTTGGTTACGCCCACTGAAGAGCGCGGCCCTGTTGATGAGCTTCCCGGCCAGCGACAGGGCCAGAAGCCGACCGGGCGATTGCTCGTGTTCTGGGGCTGCGGCGAACATGCGCCCAAGGGCCAGCCGGTCATCATCGACTTCGCCAAATTGAGTGCCGGACAGGTTCCTCCGGGCCTATGGTCCGCCACCGTCCTGCGTGATTGGGGGCCAACCCTTCAGAACAGCAAGACCTTCGGGCGGTGGCCGGCCGAAGACGGCAAGATGATCAAGCCCGAAAGTTCGCTGATCGGCGCGCACCGGATCGCGGGCAATTATTCGCCGGAAATTTCCTTCAATCTTGCGCAGGATTTCCTCGCCCCGCTGACGACCAAAACGACAGCCAACGCCAGCGGCTCGACCTTGCTGAACTGGAATGCAGTACCTTCGGCAACCGGTTATCTGGCGTTCCTGTTCGGCGGAAGGATGGCACAGGGCGGCCAGATGGGCGACATGGTGATGTGGACCAGCAGCGCGTCGCGTCAATTTGGCGGAGGCTTGTCCGACTGGCTTTCGCCTGACCAGGTGGCGGGCCTCGTCAAGAGCCGAACCGTTATGGCGCCAAGCACGACGAGCTGCACGATCCCTGCCGAAGTGCGCGCCGCGGGTCCTGATTTCCGCATGGGAATGATGACCGCCTTCGGCCCGGAAGCAGACTTTTCCTATCCAGCGCGGCCGGCCGATCCAAAGGCGGCGTGGAACCTCGAATGGACCGCGCGGGTGCGGTACCGCTCGACCACCAGCTGGATGGAAATGCCGGGCATGCCCGGACAAGCCGAGCAGCAGGCCGCGCCGAAGAAATGCAAGCCCAAGGGCATCGGCGGGCTGATCGGGGCAGCAGTGGGCGCCGGATGTTGAGCTGACCGCGCGATGCTTCTGATCGTGTGGCACAGCCGTACCGGGGCCAGCCGCGCCCTGGCGCAAGCTGCTGGAGACGGCGCGGGTAGCCATGGCTGTCTGGTCGAAGCCAGTGATGCGATGCCAGGCGATTTTCTGGACGCAAAAGGCTTCCTCTTCGCCTGTCCGGAAAACCTCGGCTCGATGAGCGGGGCGATGAAGGAAATGTTCGATCGCTGCTATTACCCGCTGCTCGGACGGGTCGAGGGGCGTTCCTATGCAACCCTGATTGCGGCCGGCAGCGACGGGCATGGCGCGCAGGCTCAGTTGGACAGGATCGTTACCGGTTGGCGGCTCAGGCGCGTGGCGGAGCCCGTTATCGTCAACCTTGCTGCACAGACGCCCGAAGAGATTGCCGCGATCAAGATCGTGCCTGCCGACAAGCTGACGCAAGCGCGAGAATTGGGCGCGGCGTTGGCGAGCGGCCTTGAGCAAGGCATTTTTTGACAAACGATTTGAATGAATAGTCCGAAGTGGAGCGAAATAACACGGCAGGACTCGACTAAACCCAGCGAAAAGTGCCACAGGTCAAGAATCGGCAATCCTGTGGTGGGGAGATTGGGGATCGGCGCGGTAGAGGGCAATTCAGCGGGGGACTACAGCGCAGTGCTTTCGCTGGTCTTCGCGCGAGGGCAACGGCCTGACGCGGCTGCTTTGCGTTCACTGGCTGTTGCCGACCTGGCTGAAGCCAGATTTGCCCCCTTTTCGATCAGCCATTTGCCTGACCCTATAGAGGGATGGGTTGAACTCCTGGCGGATGGGCTGACGTTCGATTGTGCGGGACTAATGCCGGCAGATCCAGCGCCCACCCCGCGCGGCGGTGCCCTGCTCGGACTGGAGCGGGAACCAGACGGTGAAGCGATTTCGCTTACGCCTGGCCATCATCTGGCCGATGCAATGGGCATGTTGCCCGTGCTGCGAACGCTGGCGGTAATCGGCAGTCGGCTCGCAGCCCTTCCCGGTGCTGCGGCGGTCATCTGGAACCCCGCGCGCTGCTGGATGCCGCCCGCTTATTTCTGCAAGGTTATCGCCAGTTGGATGGCGGACGGCCCCTTTCCAGCGCTTGGCTTGACCTCGCTTGAGCGCGAAAGTGACGGGTCGATCGTCTCGGTAGGGCTTGCCCTGCTCATTGGCCAGGAACTGCGCTTTATCGCCGACGCTAAATTGGTATCGGCAGACCTGGCGCGGATAGCGGTGCGATTGATCCATGCCCTGATCGAAATCGGCCCATTGACCAGACCGCACACCTTTGTCGGGCCTGATCGTGAGAAGCTGCTCGTCACCCCGAATTTGCGCGGGACCCAGCTTGACGTGACGATCCAGCGTTGAGACGGCGGAGATGAGGTAGCGAGTGCCTAGCGACGGCTCGCCACGCCTGATCGGCTCAGGGCTCGGCATGCTGGCGCCCAAGCGTCAACGCATATCCTTCCGTTCAGTCAATCGTCCGGGTTCGGCGGGCTTCGATCCTGGGCTTCAGCGCCATCATCTTCTGCCGCGCCAGTTGCTGACTAGCCGCGCATTCACGCCCATGCTCGAGGCGCTTGGGCGGAGTGATGTCGATTTTGAGGACTTCCGCAGCAACGGTCTGCTCCTTCCCGCCAATGACACGGCGGTGCTCAAGATCGGGTTGCCGCTCCATCGCGGGCCCCACCGCGACTATAACGCGATGGTGATCGAGCGGGTCGGGCAAATCGAAGCGGCGTGGTCCGCCACCCGGCTCCGCGCCCCGGAATGCGCACTTGCCGTGGCCTACGAACGGCTGGAACTTCTCCAGCGAGCGCTGCGCCGCCGATTGCTCGACCAGCAGCGGCGCATGCAGCTCAACCGCAAGGATCCGCTGGGCGCCGGCTATGACTACACCGAGCTCGACAAGATGGCCTCGCTGCTGTGGCCGGCGACCCAGCCGCCGCAGAACGACTAGACGCTCATCCGCGCCTTCGCGGCCAGCTCGGCCCGGGCTGCATCGTATTCAGCCTCAAGCTTCGCCACGCGGTCTGCCACACTGTCGACAGCGCTAACCGCGCCGATGCCCTGGCCCGAACCCCAGATGTCTTTCCACGCCTTGGCCTCGGTATTGCCCCCGGAGCCGAAGTTCATCTTCGAAGGATCGCTTTCAGGCAGGTTGTCCGGGTCGAGCCCGGCATTGATGATCGACGGGCGCAGGTAATTGCCGTGCACCCCGGTGAAGAGGTTCGAATAGACGATATCATCGGCCCGGCCTTCGACGATCGCCTGCTTGTAGCCCTCTTGCGCGTTGGCTTCCTGCGTCGCGATCCAGGGTGAGCCGATGTAGGCAAAATCCGCCCCCATCGCCTGCGCGGCCAGGATTGAACGGCCGCAAGCGATCGACCCTGACAAGGCGACGAGACCCGAAAACCACTGGCGGATTTCCTGCATCAGGGCGAAGGGCGAAAGCACCCCGGCGTGTCCGCCGGCCCCTGCGGCAACCGGGATCAGCCCGTCCGCGCCCTTTTCGATCGCCTTGCGCGCAAAGCGGTCGTTGATCACATCGTGCAGTACAATCCCGCCCCAGGCGTGGACCGCGGCATTGATATCCTCGCGTGCGCCGAGCGAGGTGATGGTCATCGGCACCTGCCACTTGGCGCAGACTTCCATGTCCTCTTCGAGGCGGTTGTTAGATTTGTGGACGATCTGGTTGACCGCATAGGGCGCCGCCGGACGATCGGGATTGTCGCGGTTGTGTGCGGCAAGCTCTTCCGTGATACGGTGCAGCCATTCGTCGAGCACCCCCGATGGCCGCGCGTTGAGCGCCGGGAAGCTGCCGATGATGCCGGCCTTGCACTGCGCGATCACCAGATCGGGCGTCGAAATGATGAACAGCGGTGAGCCGATCACCGGCAGGCGCAGACGATCGAACGGAGCAGGCAGCGGCATCAGTCTAGAATCCCCTCAATGTGTGTTCGGTTTCTCTATGAGACCCAATTTGCCCTGTCGAGCGGAAGTGCGAATTTGCACCGGCGTGGGCGTGAGCTTGGACCGCTTGGACCACAGTCCTGGTCCAAAAACATCGGCGGTGATTAGAAGGGGTGTAGGTGGGCTCAAAGGTGGGGCCATGACTGGTCATCGCCCGGAAATAGCAAGAGTTCGCCGAGTAGGAAAACGGCGCCTCGTCTGAGCGGGCCTCTTTAAAACCCACGTCAAATTTCGGTCTGCGAATCTAATGGGCGGGGCACCCGTGGATGCCCCGCCCATGGTGCGGATTCCCTGATGGAAGGAGCCGCAGGTTCTTCGCGCAGTCAGGAGGAGAGAGGAGAAACTGCGGTCAGAATTCCAGTTTGATCGTGCCCCCGAAGGTTCGCGGGTCGCCAAGGTTGCCAACCACCAGCCCGACAGAATTGGGCGCGATCTGCAACTGTTCGAGATAGGTGACATTGAAGGCGTTGCGAACCCATCCAAAGACATCGATGTGAGTGCCGGGAGCATCCTTGTCCGACCGCCAGCCAAGGCGGAAGTTGGTAAGGGTGTACCCCTTAATCGTCGTCGCCGGGGAAGGCGTGGCATTCGAGGAGAACGACGAGCGGCTGTTCCCATCCGCCCCCAAATAGGCCTGGCCGCCGCGCATAGGCACGTTGCCTTCGGCACCGAACGAAAGCGAGTATTTGGACACGCCCGGCAACTGCTGCCCGCTGATATCGCAGCTTACCGGACTGGTTCCGAGCGGCAGCGATGTGGGGATCGTGCAGTTGGTTCCGCTGAAGCTCGACCCGCCCGAAAGCTCAAGCGGCGGCGGTGCATTGGTGAATTCGCGGTAAGTCGCGTCGGTATAAGCGAAGTTCGCATAGGCATTGAACCGCTCGCTGGGGCGGACCGAGAAATCGGCTTCGATCCCCTGCGAACGGACCTTTGGCACGTTCGCAACATAGCCGCGCAGGGTGGAGAGCGAGGCGGCATTGTTGCTCGAGAATACCGCCTGATAATTCTCGATGTCGGTGCGGAACGCGGCGAGGTTGAAGGTCACCCTGCGGTCCCAGAACTGCGATTTGATCCCCAGCTCGTAATGACGCACCGATTCAGGCGCGACTGTGTTGTACTGGCTCTGCGGTAGCCCCGTGACCGCGTCCGCCGGGACGCCGTTCAGGTTGATGCCCCCGGTCTGGAAGGTCTTGGAATAGGTCGCATAGGCGTGAACGTCCCGCGCAAGATCATAGGCCAGTGTCAGGTCGTAGGACAGGTTCCACGCGGAAAAACTCGGCGCGTAGCTTTCGGGTAGCAGTACCTGCAACTGCGCCTTCTGCGTCGCGGTGCCGGTCGTCACCATACCCGGCGTGAGCACGTTGCCGAGCTTGTCGGTCACCACTGCGTCGTACGAACCTTCCTTCTTGTCGTAGTTGACCCGGAATCCGGGCTGGATGGTCAGGCGTTCGGCCGGTCGCCAGCTTGCCTGTCCGTAAACCGACCAGCTGACGTTATGCAGGTGGATCGTATTGGTTGAAGTCAGTCCGTCGATCACGTTGAGGTTGTATGGGTTGGTCGGCGAGGTATTGGGCGACAGAAGCCACTTGGTCGCCGCCGGACCCTGGACCTGGCTGCCGTTGGTGTTGACTGTCTGGGTGTAGAAGAAGGTCCCGAGTTGGAAATCAAGCGCGGCGGATTGGTGGTTGAAACGCAGCTCCTGCGTGAACTGGTTCTGCTTCGACGGGTTCTGGCTAACCGTGGTGATTGGCAGCGCGGTAAAGTCGCGGTCGTTCGATGGATCCCAGTTCCAGAACCGCCAGGCGGTGATCGAGGTCAGCGTGCCGCTACCCAGATCGAGCTTGGCGCGCAGTGACGCGCCGCCGATCGATTGTTTGGCCCGCAGCGTGCCATCGACATCGGTGAGACGGTTGGCGGGATCCTGGGCGGCAAGCGGTACACTGTAGCCTTGCACCGCAGAAATGGCGGGATACTGGCGGTTCGCCGCTTTCTGCGTCGGTACATAACCGACATAGACCGTGGCGCAGCAGGTAATGTTCTGGTGGTTGTAATCGCCAGCCAGCGACACTTCCAGATTGCTCGTCGGCCGCCACAGCGCCTGGCCCCGCAGGCCGATGTTGCCGAGGTTGTTGTTGAGCGCGCCGGTGGTGATGTTGCGGATCGTCCCGTCGCGCCGTGTTGCCGATACGGCCAGGCGCAGTGCAAGGGTGTCGGTCACCGGGCCCGAAACCGCGCCCTTGGCCTGGACGAACCCATAGTTGCCCAGCGACAGCTCGAAGCGGCCTTCCGGCTGGAAGGTCGGCTGGCGTGAAGTGATATTGATCGCCCCTGCGGTGGTGTTCTTGCCGTAAAGCGTGCCCTGCGGCCCGCGCAGCACTTCGATCTGCTTCACATCGAGAAAGTCGAAGGTCGAACTGGCGACGCGCGAATAGTAGACGTCGTCGACGTAGATGCCCACGCCCTGATCAATCCCGTCATTGGTGAGGCCTAGTGGAGAGCCGAATCCGCGGACATTGACCGAAGTGTTGCGCGGGTTGGAGGAGTAAAAAGATAGGGTAGGAGTGAGCTGTTGCAGCCGTCCGACATTGAAGGACCCCGTATTGTCGATGTGGTCACCGCCGACGACCGAGATCGCCACCGGCACAGCCTGGCTGCTTTCCGCCTTGTGACGGGCCGTCACGACGATCTCGGGGGTTTCGTCCGTTGCGCCGGTGCCGGCTGAACTCATCTGCTGCGGATCACCTGTTGCGGTATCGTCCACATCGGCGGCGGCAAGGGCTGGGGAGGCAAGGAGCGCAGCCGAAGCCAGCAGCGCGGGACGGAGTGACGACAGCATCGAAGTTCCTTGCGCATCGGTTGCGTGCCGGAATCAGTGCCGCGTTACGCTGGCGCCAGACGACGACCGGGGCCGGTCATGCGCGGCCGGCCCCGGGCCCCCGGGAGGAGAGGACCTTGGCGTCATGGGTAACTCTACTAGAAACATAGACAAGCGCAGTTTGCCTTGTCTGCGATGAAGCGCAGCTTTTGCGCGGCAGGTGTTGCTGCCTGTCAGGCGCCAGCCTCGACACTCACGCTGCCGCTCCGTTCAAGCTTGCCCCAGCCAACCATCCGCCCGCGCAAGGCCGCGCTGATCGAGCGAATCACCACGCCGTACATCAGCTGGCGATAGGCAAACCGCTGGGCGAGCATGAGCAGCCCGGGGAAGCGCTGGCGGGTGGGTTCAAGGCGGTAAGCGATCCAACCGGCGAAGAGATCGATCGAGACGAATGCAGCCCAATAGACCCCCAGACGCAGCACATCGCTCTGGGTCTGGTCCCAGCCGTGTTGCTGGACGCGCAGGACGGTGCCGACGATGGAAATGATCAGGGCCAGGTCGATCATGGGCGAGATTGCCGCGAATACGATCTGGAACAGCCATGCCTGCGGCATCCCGAACCAGGCGAGTCCGCGCGGAGTGCCGGTGCTCAGAACCATGCGATGCTTCCACAGGCATTGCAGGGTGCCGAAGGACCAGCGATAGCGCTGCTTGCCCAGCGCCCGGAAAGTCTCGGGCGCTTCGGTCAACGCGATCGCCTCGACGTCGTAGGCGACCCGCCAGCCAAGCCGCTGGATCGCGATGGTCAGGTCCTGGTCCTCTGCCAGGGTATCCTCGGGATAGCCGTTAACCGCGTCGAGCGCCTGCCGCCGCCATGCCCCTACCGCGCCGGGGACCACGGTTATCGCACGCAGGGAATCGAGCGCGCGGCGTTCCACATTCTGGGCGGTCACATATTCGATCGCCTGCCAACGCGTGACGAGATTCACCTTGTTGCCGACCCGGGCGTTGCCTGCGACCGCACCGATCAAGGGATCTTCAAACCAGCGAACGAGCTTGGCGATCGTGTCCTCAAGGAACTGCGTGTCGGCGTCGAGCGCGATGATAACTTCGCCGCGTGCCTGCTGCAGCGCGCGGTTGAGCGCGCTGGCCTTGCCGCCGTTGGCCATCGTCAGCAGCGTGACCCGTGGCTCGTTTCCGAAATGCTCGCGCACCAGCGCGCTGGTCGCGTCCTTCGATCCATCGTCCGCGACGATGACCTGCAGATCGGGATAGGAACTGGCCAGGACCCGGCGGAGCGAATCCACGATTACCCGTTCTTCGTTGTAAGCTGGGATGATCACCGAAACGGCAGGCTGGTATTTGCTGGCCGAAGGCGCCCGCGATGCGCGGTCGAGCAAGGCCAGCACGGTGAGCACGACGGCGCGGGCAATGCCGAGCGCGATGGCGAAGAAGAACAGCCAGCGGATCACGTAGCCGATCGCGGCCAGGACGATGAATATGCCGACATCTGCCGATACGGCGATACGATCGCCGCTTGCCACCGGTGGCATGACGGTATCGTGCTTGGCGCCGATCAGGTCGGCAACCGAGACAAAGTGATAGCCCTCTGCGCGCAGGCGATCGATGATCTGGGGCAGGGCGGCAATGGTTTGCTCCCGATCACCGCCGCCATCGTGAAGCAGCACGATGTTGCCGCTGTGCTCGCTGGTTGAGGAATGGATCTGGGTGACGGTGCGATCGATGATCGCCTGCACCCCGGGGCGCTGCCAATCGCCCGGATCGACGTGCAGCCCGACGATCGTGTAACCCAGTTTCTGCGCAATTGCCGCCGGTTTGAGCTCATCCGCCGTGGTCGGCTCCGCGTCCCCGAAATAAGGCGCTCGAAACAGGCGCGTCGAACGGCCGGTGTAGGCTTCGATCAGGCGCTGGGTCGCGTTCAGCTCAAGCTCGGTACCGAGTGGAGTGACCTGCGCCAGGTTGGGATGCGTGTAGCTGTGATTGCCGATCTCGAACCCGTCCGCCGCGATCCGGCGCAGGATTGCGGGGTGCTCCAGCCCATTTTCGCCGACGATGAAGAATGCCGCCGGGACGCCCTTTTTCTCGAGGATGTCGAGGATCCTGGGCGTTACGTCGGGATCGGGGCCGTCGTCGAACGTCAGCGCGATATTGCTTGGGTTCGCCGCGCCGGACCGCTCGATCTCGAACGGCATCGGCAGCCTGGTGTACGTGACACCGGTAATCTGGTTGCCGTTCCAGTTCAGCTGGCGCGCGCCTGGCGTCGGACTTGCGGCGATACGCAGGACCTCGCCGCTGCCTTCGACGTCGGCGCCCTTCGCTGGAGCTATTTCGGAAAGATTGGGGAGCCGGTTCGCGCGGCTGGCGGACAAGGCTTCCCAGAAGCCGGGGTCCTCGCTGCCGAGGCGCCACAGGGCAACCCCTGCCACGCCGCGCAGCTGGGTAAGCTGGTTCCAGCTGGCCGCCGCATCGAGCATCCAGACCATGTGTTTCGAACCGTTATCCTCGAACGCGAAGCCGGCATTGCCGCTCTCGGGGTCGAATTGCGGCACGGCATCGCTGTCATGCGCGGCGAGCCACGCTTCGTCGAGCGTCATGGAATCCGCTTTGCCGTCATGCCAGTCGTAGGCGTAGCTGCCGATTGCGATCACCAGCTTGCTGGCCGGAATCTTGGCGCGTGCCTCGGCGAGGCGATCGGTGAACCAGGCGTTGGACGCGATCGGACCGGCTTCGCCGCCCTGCCAATGCTCGTCATAGTCCATCACGAAGACGGTGTCGGTAGCGGCGGCAAACTTCGACAGGTCCCAGCCTGGATCGGTCGCCGGCGCGGTCAGGCCCAGGCGAAGCCCTGCTGCCGCAAACCTGCGATGGCCACGCTCGAGCATGGCGAGGTATTGTCCCACGCTTGGCTGCGGGAGGTTTTCGATATCGAAGACCACGCCGTTCCAATGGCCTTTCTGGGCCTGGGCAATGACTGCGTCGACCAGCGCATCGGCGCGGCCGGGGCTGGCCAGAAGCTGCGCCATACCCGCGCCCGAGAACGCGTCGTTCTCGATATTCTGGACCATGAGCAGCATATTCGGCCGGTGCAGCGACGAACCGAGCTGGCTGTGCAGCCGCACATCGGGATCCATGTTGAGCGAGCTCTTGGCGGAGTTGATCGTGGCATCGGCTGCCACTACCCAGTCGAGATCGTTCCAGTGATCCTGCAGCGATGTCGCGCTTTCCTCATCCCACGGCACGTAGAACCCGATCCGCAGCGGCAGGTTACCAGGCTTTGCATTGGACAGGCGAGGGAGCTTGTGACGGATGTGCGCGATGCGGGTCAGGAACGGTAGCGGCTGCTGCCTCTCGCGCGTGAAACTGAGCGGGGCGGCCGTAGGCACGTCGACCAGCGTCGCGGCGAAGCCGATCGCTGCCAGCAGGATGGTCAGCAGCAGGCCGAGCGAGATCCTGCCGACCAGACGGCGGCGGCGACCGGTTTCATCGAAGAAGATCGGAGATGTCATCCGCCCGGCGCTTCACCAGCATTGAACTCGCAAGTAAAGTTACACTGCGGTCATAAGCTGGCAACTAATCCCACAGCTGACCATAAAGCGCTATGATTTCATCCTCTTGCGGAACGCGCGGGTTGTTGGACGGCGACCCGGAAGCCAATGCCTGGGCAGCCATCAGCGGCGCCAATTCGTCCCACCGGTCACGCGCGATACCATAGGCGGCGGGGCTGGGCACCTTGAGGCTGGTGTTGATGGTGTAGAGAGCCTCGATCAGCGCGCCCACCGCGCTCTGGTCGCTCTCCGCCTCGCTTGCCAAGGTCATCGCCCGCGCACAGGCTGCATAGCGCGGCAGAGCGGCGGGAGCGGACCACTGCGTTATCGCGGGAAACAGCATCGCGTTGGAGAGGCCGTGGCTTACATGGAAATGCGCTCCGATCGGCCGGCTCATGCCATGGACCAGCGCGACCGAACTGTTCGAGAAGGCAATGCCCGCCTGCAGAGCGCCAAGCATCAGCGCTTCTCGCGCCGCGCGATCCTGTGGATCGGCGCACGCGCGGGGAAGGTTGAGCCAGATCAGGCGCATCGCCGAAAGCGCCATGCTGTCTGCAAACGGGTTGGCGCGCTTCGAGACATAGGCCTCGACTGCGTGGACGAGGCTGTCGATCCCGGTATCCGCGGTGAGCCGCATGGGCTTCGAAAGTGTGAGCTCGTAATCGACGACGGCGATCTGGGGGAGGTAGGCAAGCCCCGCGCAGAGCATCTTCTCGTCGGTCTCTGCATCGGTGATAACGGTGAAGTGGGTCGACTCGCTGCCGGTCCCTGCGGTGGTCGGAATAGCGATGATCGGCAATCCCGGGGCGTCTTCCTGATGCGGTGCCTTGAGCGCAGGTATCGTGCGATCGCGCTTTACCGCGATCATCTTGGCGCTATCGATCGGGCTGCCTCCGCCAAGGCCGATCACGCAGTCGTGGTCGGCTCCGGACAGGAAGGCACACCCCGCCTCGATCGAGGTCACGGTTGGATCGGGCACGACCCCAGTGAATGCGCGCGAAGCAATACCCGCCGCACCCAGCAAGCCCTCTACGCGCGACAGCAGGCCGGAGCTTTCCATCCACGAGTCGGTCACGATCAGTGGACGCGAAAGGCCTGCCGCCGCCAATACTTCGGGCAGTTCATCCAGCACCCCGCCGCCAATGCGGATCGTGCGCGGCAGGTGGATCGCGGCCATTTCAGCCCAGCAAGTGTTCGATGCCATAGAACCGTGCTGCGTTTCCGGCATAGAGCGCGGCCTTGTCTTCGGCCGAAGCGCTGCGGGTCAGCACCTTGAAGGCGTTCCAGAGAACGGGATAGCTCGCGCCCCACTTGTCGAC
>JBJTMA010000005.1:0-18364 GCA_046063295.1 Novosphingobium sp. | reverse complement strand
ATCAGCGCTTCAGGCTGCGGCACCGAGTTCACCAGCGCGAGGAAAGCCGCCACATCGGGGCGCACATAGATCGTTTCGTCAGCCATCGGGAATCCTCTCACCGGTTTGTTTAATCGGCAGGTTAAATTGCCATTTGCCACTTGACTAGGGGGGCGCAGAGTCCTCTTGTCGAGCAACGATTGGATGCGCAGGAGATTTTCTTCATTGCGCGCCGTCAAGTGAGGGGACAAGGCGCCCGGAAAGGCCGAACGCGGCCAGGAATGCGCCTCGCAAGGAACACCGATGGCTACTACGCTCGCCGAACCTGAAGTTTCAACATCGAACCGACCCGAAGCCGTTGTCGTCCGCTTTGCCGGTGATTCCGGCGACGGGATGCAGCTTACCGGAGGTCAGTTCACCCTGTCGAGCGCGCTGGCTGGCAACGACTTTGCGACCTTCCCGGATTTTCCGGCTGAAATCCGTGCGCCGCAGGGCACGCTGTTCGGGGTTTCGGCGTTCCAGATCAACTTCGGGTCGACCGACATCGAAACCGCGGGCGACGCGCCAGACGTGCTGGTGGCGATGAATCCGGCGGCGCTCAAGACCAATGTCGGCGCCTTGAAGCCCGGCGGACTGATCATCGCCGACACCGGCGAGTTTTCGAAGCGCAACCTTGAAAAGGCCAAGTACGAGGTTTCGCCGCTCGACGACGGCAGCCTTGCCAAGTGGCAGGTGCTGGCCTTCGATATCTCCGCTCTGACGCTGGAATCGGTCAAGCCATACGGGCTCGGCAACAAGGAAGCGCTGCGCTGCAAGAACATGTGGACCCTGGGCCTGGCGCTGTGGATGTTCGATCGTGAGCGCGGCCCGCTGATCGACTGGCTCAAGGCCAAGTTCGTCAAGAACCCGGTCCTCGCCGATGCCAACATCGCGGCGCTTAACGCGGGCCACGCTTATGGCGAAACCGCAGAGCTCGGCGGGCAGCTACACAAGGTTCATCTCGATCCGGTGGCATCGCCGGCCGGGCTTTACCGCACGATTACCGGCGCGGAATCGGTCGCGCTGGGTCTCGTCGCGGGCGCGCAGCTTGCCGGAATCGAAATGTTCTTCGGCGGCTATCCGATCACGCCCGCCAGTTCGATCCTGCACAGCCTGGTGCGGCTCAAGGAATTCGGTGTCACCACCTTCCAGGCCGAAGACGAGATTGCGGCGATCGCCGCCGCGATCGGCGCAAGCTACGCAGGCAAGCTGGGGGTAACCTCCAGCTCGGGCCCGGGCATTGCACTCAAGACCGAGGCGATGGGCCTTGCGGTGATGACCGAGTTGCCGCTGGTGATCGTCAACTCGCAGCGCGGCGGGCCTTCGACCGGGCTCCCGACCAAGACCGAGCAGAGCGACCTCTACCAGGCGATCTATGGCCGCAACGGCGATACCCCGATGCCGGTTGTCGCGGCGCGCAGCCCCGGCGACGCGTTCGACTGCGCGATCGAGGCTTGCCGCATCGCGACCCAGTACATGACCCCGGTGATCCTGCTCACAGATGGCTACATCGCCAACGCGGCCGAGCCATGGAAGGTCCCCGATCCGGCGAGCTATACGCCGTTCCCGGTAAGCTTCCTGCAGGAGAAGAACGGTCCCGACGGCACGCTGCTGCCCTATGCCCGCGACGACAAGGGCGCGCGGCCGTGGATCAAGCCGGGCACACCGGGTCTGACTCACCGGATCGGCGGGATCGAAAAGAACCCGGGTACCGGCAACCTCGACTACAGCCCCGCCGCGCACCAGGCGATGACCGACGCGCGGAAAGCCAAGGTCGATGGGGTGGCCAAGGGCATTCCCGATCAGGACGTGTGCCTTGGCAATACCAGCGGCAAGCTCGCGGTGGTTGGCTGGGGCAGCACCTTCGGCCCGATCCACCAGGCCGTCCGCCGCGCCCGCGCGAAGGGCATGGACGTGAGCCATATCCACGTCCGCCACGTCTGGCCGCTCCCCGCAAATCTGGGCGATCTATTGAGGGGTTACGAGAATATCCTAGTCCCCGAAATGAACACCGGCCAGTTCAAGACCGTGCTGCGCGACCAGTTCCTGGTCGATGCCAAGCCGCTCAACAAGACCAGCGGCCAACCCTTCACCATCGCCGAAATCGAAGCCGCTATCCTTAAGGCGCATGGCGGAGGCGGGGGCGGCGAAGTGCCGGCCGACAAGACCCAGCTGCCCGAGCCCAAGTCGGGCTTCGACGACGGCTCGCTCCACAGCCGCGGGGAGATCGCATAATGAACGCCCTGACCAACCCTCCGATCCCCACCACGCTCAAGGACTGGGAAAGCGACCAGGAGGTCCGCTGGTGCCCAGGTTGCGGGGACTACGCGATCCTCAAGGCGGTGCAGCGCACCTTGCCCGAGATCGGTGCGGACCCGGCAAAGACCGTGTTCGTCAGCGGGATCGGCTGCTCGAGCCGGTTCCCGTACTACATCGAAAGCTATGGCTTCCACACGATCCACGGTCGCGCCCCTGCGTTTGCCACGGGCATCAAGCTCGCCAATCCGGAGCTCGACGTCTGGATCGTCACCGGCGACGGCGACGGGATGAGCATCGGCGGCAACCACACGATGCACCTGCTGCGGCGTAACTTGAACTGCCAGGTTTTGCTGTTCAACAACGAGATTTACGTGCTGACGAAGGGGCAATACTCGCCCACCAGTCGCGTCGGGACGACCAGCCCGACCACGCCGCTGGGTTCGGTGGATCGTCCGGCCAGCCCGGCGGCCTTCGCGCTCGGTTCGGGCGCGCGGTTCATCGGCCGCGGGTTCGACGTGTCGAAGGAACTGCCGAACGTCCTGAAGGCAGCGCACGCCCACAAGGGCGCGGCGTTCGTCGAGATCTTCCAGAACTGCATCGTCTACAACAAGGACGTGTTCGATGCATTCGCTGCACCCAAGGGCGCGGAAGACCGCCAGCTTTGGCTCCAGAATGGTGAGCCGATGCTGTTCGCCAAGGGTACGCAAGGTATCGCGCTCGATACCGAGGCGCTGACCTTGAAAGTGGTCGACGTGACCGATGGCGACTGGCAGGCGGCCGGCGTGATCGTCCACGACGTGACCAACCGCTCGAGCGCGCACATGCTGGTCGAAATGCCGTTCGGGCCGTTTCCGATGGCATTGGGCGTGCTCTATGACGATCCGCGTCCGACCTACGACGAGGCCGTCCTCGCCCAGGACGAAACCGCGCGGGCTGGCAAGAGCACCGACCTCGCCAAGCTGCTCGCCAAGGGCCAGACCTGGACGGTCAAGGCCGAAGACCAAGGGCCTTTGTCGAACGTTTGATCACTCGTTAAGCTCACCCGGTGTCGCCGCTTCGATTGCCGGGGCGGCGCTGTCCGCCAGCGCCCTGGCGGAGCGGTAAAGGAGCGCGGACGCAGTGAGCGCCCAGGCAATTCCGCCCAGCCACCCGGCGATCGCATCGCTCGGGTAATGAACCCCCAACCAGACGCGGCTGGTGGCGATCAGCGCGGTGCCAAGCGCAGCGCCCGCAATCATCGTCCAGCGCACGCCGCGGCGATTGCTGAGCGAGGCGAGCGCCAGGGCGATCGCCATGTAGACCACCGCCGAATTGAAACTGTGTCCGCTGGGGAAGCTCGATCCGCCTGCTTCGGCCAGGTGCGAGACGATTGTCGGGCGCGGGCGGCCAACGCTGACTTTGATCAAGGTGTTGACCACCCAGCCGCCGATGATCGTTACCGCGAGCAGCGTAGCCTCGCGGCGGAGCCGGATGAGCAGAAGCGCCGCGATTGCGATCAGCGCGAACACATTGCGCAGCAGCACGCCGCCCAGCGCGGTCCAATCACGCACCGCCTCAAGTAACGCGGGGGAACCCCAGGGAACCATCGCCGGTCCGGTGCGGAAGTAGCGAAGGCCAGCCGCATCGAACGCACCCATCCGGTCGCTCAGCACCGCCCAGACCATTGCCGCGAATCCGATCCAGCTCAGCAGCGCCGCAATCGCCGCGTGGCGCGGGTCGATTCGCCAACCGCGCGGGGGCAGGGTGATTGTCTCGGCGGGGCGGTTGTGGTCCATGGTGCGCACAACGCCTGAAACGCGCCGGTGTTGCAAGAGGCGGCGTTTCTTGCCACCCAGCGCCATGAATTCCGCTTTCGCTCCGCTCGATTGGCTGGTGATCGGGCTTTACACCTTGCTCTTGTTCACCGGGGGCTGGCTGTTCCGTCCGCGCGGCGCGTCGAACACGCGGGAATACTTCCTCGCCGGAGGAACGATCCCGGCGTGGATGGCGGCGATCTCGGTGCTCTCGGCCACCCAAAGCGCTGCAACCTTCCTCGGCGGGCCCGATTACGGCTTTCGCGGCGACCTGACTTACCTTTCTGGCAATATCGGCGGAATGATCGGCGCGGTTTTCGTAGCGCATTTCCTGATCCCGCGGTTCTACGCGATCAAGGCGACAACGGTTTACGAACTGCTGGAAGTGCGGTTTTCCCGCAGGGCAATGCGCGCGGCCGGGCTCATGTTCCTCGTGGGCCGCGTCTTCGCGGGCGGCGCGCGGGTCTACCTGGCAGCGATCGCGGTGGCGATGGTGATGTTCGGCAGCGTCGACGCAAGCGGGATCGTGGTCGCTGCGGGGCTGGTGATGGTGGCGGCCTTTGCCTTCACCTTTGCCGGTGGACTGCGTTCGGTGATCCTCAACGACCTTATCCAGTTTGTCGTTTACCTGGGGGCTGCACTGGCGGTGCTGGTGTGGCTGTGGACCAGCATCCCGGCTCCTGCCGGAGTGATCATCGAAGGGCTGCGCCACAGCCCCGACGGAGTCGACAAGCTGCGCCTGTTCGACTGGTCGACCGACCCGACCAAGCCCTTCGCCATGCCCGCGATCATATTCGGGGTTTCGCTGCTCTATGTCGCCTCGACCGGGACCGATCAGGACGTGACCCAGCGCCTGCTGGCTTCGAAGGATTCGAAGACCGGCGTGCGCGGATTGGTGCTTTCGGTGCTGGCGACGCTGCCGGTGGTGCTGATGTTCGTGACCATCGGCCTGCTGCTCCACGTGGTCTACCAGCGGCCCGAACTTATGGGCGGCCAGACCCTGAACCTCGGCACCACCTTTGAAGGGCAGAAGATCAGCACCTTCATGCACTACATCCTGACCGAGCTTCCGCCGGGCCTGCGCGGATTGGTCACCGCCGGGGTCTTTGCCGCGGGGATCGCCACAACCAATTCTGCGCTCAATGCGATGTCGAGCGTGATGGTCCAGGACTTCTATCGCCCGTTCAAGGAACGGCGCGGCGGGGCTGGGGAGCAGCATTACGTGATGGCCGGCCGCTGGGGCATGGCGCTGGCCGGCGCGGCGATGTTCGCCATGGCGGTGCTGAGCTTCTACTGGCAGCGCGCGACCGACAAGCCGCTGCTCGAATTCGCGCTACAAGTGATGGTGTTCTCTTATGCGGGCCTCCTCGGCGTCTACTTCACCGCGCTGTTCTCGGCGCGGGGGAGCACCTATTCGGTGATCGCCGCGCTCGTCGCCGGGTTCGTCACCGTGGCCTGCTGCCAGCCCTATTTGGTGAAGGCGATGCACTTGCCGCAGGTGCTCGGAACCCTCGCATTCCCCTGGCAGTTATGCATCGGCACGGCGGTGGCGACCCTGGTCTGCCTCAGCGCGCCGGGGAACAGGGAGCAAGCGTGACCATGCCGACCATCCTGTGGCTGCGCCGCGATTTGCGGCTGGCCGATCAAGTCGCCCTTGTCGCAGCCTGCGAAGCCGGGCCGGTGGTGCCGGTTTACGTGCTCGATGATGAAACGCCCGCGCATCGCCGGATGGGCGGGGCAAGCCGGTGGTGGCTGCACCATTCGCTCGCCAGCCTCGATGCGGCGCTGCGCGAAAAGGGCTCGCGCCTGATCCTGCGCCGGGGCAGGTGTGCGGAGGTCCTGCCTGCGCTTGCTGAGGAGGTGGGTGCGAAGGAAGTCCACGCGCTGCATCATTACGAACCGTGGTGGCGCAATGCCGAACGCGCGGTGGGCAAGGCTCTGGCGCTCCACCTGCACCACGGCAACTACCTGGCACCTGCGGGTTCCGTGGTGACCGGCAGCGGCACGCCGTTCAAGATCTACACCCCGTTCTGGCGCGCAATACAGGACCAGGTCCTGCCTCCGGCCAAGCCGCTGGCCGTGCCCAAGGTGATCCCCGCGCCGGAGAAATGGCCCAGGTCGGACAAGCTGGGCGACTGGCACCTGCTGCCGACCAGGCCCGATTGGGCAGGCGGCATGCGCGAGGAGTGGACCCCGGGCGAAGCGGGCGCGTTGGCAAGGCTCGATGATTTTGCTGACATTGCCAGCAAGTACGAAGGAGCGCGCAATCTGCCGTCGCGCGAGGGAACCTCGCGGCTGTCCCCGCATCTGCATTTCGGCGAGATCAGCCCGGCGACGGTGTGGCACAGGGTCGCGGGGAAGGGCGGTTCGGTCGGTACTTTCCTCGGCGAGCTCGGCTGGCGCGACTATGCCCAGAACGTGATCGTGCAATTCCCGGACTATGGATCGGTAAGCGCCAAACCGGTGTTCGAGCGGCTGAAGTGGCGCGAAGGAGCGGAGGCAGAAGCGGACCTCAGGGCGTGGCAGCAGGGCCGCACCGGTTATCCGATCGTCGATGCCGGTATGCGCCAGCTATGGCACATCGGCTGGATGCACAACCGCGTGCGGATGATCGCAGCCTCGTTCCTGATCAAGCACCTGCTGATCGACTGGCGCGAGGGCGAGAGGTGGTTTTGGGACACGCTGGTCGACGCAGATTACGGATCGAATGCGGTCAACTGGCAGTGGGCTGCCGGAAGTGGCGTCGACAGCCAGATGTTCGTGCGGATCATGGCCCCGCTCACGCAATCGCCAAAATTCGATGCGGCCGGATACATCCGTCAGTGGGTGCCCGAACTTGCGCACCTTTCGGATGACGAGATTCACGATCCCGTGCTGCCAGTGAAGGGCTATCCGGCGAAACGCATCGCGCATGCCGAGGGCCGCGCGCGGGCGCTGGAAGCGTGGTCGAAGGTCAAGGAATAGTGGTGCCCGGGGGCGGATTCGAACCACCGACACGCGGATTTTCAATCCGCTGCTCTACCAACTGAGCTACCCGGGCAGCGCGGCCGGGCGGTCCTTCAAACGGCTCGCCCGGCGACTGGAAGCGCGCCTATGGCGAAGCGGCGCGCGCTTGGCAAGGGGGTTATGCTTCGCCTTCGTCCTCTTCCGCGCCAGGCGGCACCGGCAGGGCGTAGCCATCCTCCAGCCAGCGCACCAGATCGCGGTCCTTGCACCGCGAAGAACAGAACGGGGCGAATTCCTCGCTGCGGGGTTTGCGGCAGATCGGGCATTTGCGGGTGGTTGTCATAAGGGGACCGCCTGTACTCCAATCTGGTCCGCGCGCGAGGGAGGATTGTCGCTCCAGCGGATTTGTCGTCCTGTGCGGCGGCCCAATTCGTCCTGCCATTCAGCGGAAATGCGCGCGCGGACTTCGCGCGATGCCTGAAGCTGCAATGCACCGGCTTCGGTGACCCGCTCCGCGCGGCGGAGCAGCAAACGGGCGAACGCTCCGGCGGGGTCCTGCTGGACGCGGGCAAGGATCGAGGGGCGGTTAAGGCGCGATACCAGCTGGACGAACCCAAAGCCGTTCATCGCGGTGCGCTCATGCGGCCAGTCTTCCAGCGCCGCCGCGAGCGCTTCGTCGACGGCCCGGCGGTCGGCCTTGTCAGTCAGGGTGGGAAAATCGATCCCGATCGATCCGGCAAGGTCCATACGGCCGATCGTCACAGCTGCTGCCTTGGCAGCCGCCAATGCCAAGGGGCGCGGCGGCAGCGCTCCATCGACATCGATCACGGTCATGGCCGGGGTGAGGGAAACGGTCAGCTCGCCGCCGTCAAACGCGATCTTGCCAGCGGCCGCTTCGATCAGCAGGTCGTCCCAAAGTCCCGGTGGAAAGCTCGCGACAATTTGTGCATCAAGCGCCTCGGCCAGGCTCGGAGCGGGGCGAAGCTCAGCATCGGTCGGCTTCGCCTGGGCCAGCTTGAAGCGTCCGGTTTCGTCCAGTGCCGCGCGGACGACCATAAGCCGGATCGCCGCGCCTTCGCTGGAATCGCGCGGCAGGCCGCTGATCAGTGCCAGCGCGCCATCTGCAAACCTGGCGGTGCCGCGCGCCGACCCCGCTTCACGGCGGGCAAGGACTGCATCCTCGACCAGCCCTGCTTCGAGTCCGCCCGGCCAGCGCAGGCGCGCGGCGCGCACATCGCCGCCGTCGAGCAGGATCGCGCGCTCTTCGCCGATACCCTGCTCGACCAGCCACTCAGCCAATTGCGAATCCCGCTGCCTTGAGCAGCGCTCGGGTTTCGAACAGGGGCAGGCCCATGACGCCCGAATGGCTGCCCGATATCCACGCGATCAGCCCCTCGGCGCTGCCCTGAATCGCATAGCCGCCGGCCTTGCCATGCCATTCGCCGCTGGCAACATACGTCTCGATCTCTTGCGCCGAGAGCGACTTGAACCGGACGATCGTCTCGCTCAACCGTTCGTGCAGGGTGCCGTCGGGATCACGCAGGGCAACGGCCGAAAGCACCCGGTGACGGCGACCAGACATCGACTTCAGGCACAGCCGGGCGGTGGCTTCGTCTTCCGCCTTGGGCAGGATCCGGCGGCCCAGCGCTACAACGGTGTCTCCTGCCAGCACGTGTGCCGTTTCATCGGCAGCCGCCATGGCCTTCTCGCGCGCCATGCGCTGCGCATAGGGGCGTGCAAGCTCCCCTTTAAGCGGGGTCTCGTCGATATCTGCAGCGGCTATCGCGCCAGGCTCGACGCCCAGCCGCGCGATCAGTTCGCGGCGGCGCGGGCTGGCGGATGCAAGGATCAGCGCGGGCACGCGCCAGGGTTAGCCGAATTGGCCGGGGCCGCCACGGCCGGGCATGAAGCGATAGGTAATCCGCCCCTTGCTGAGGTCATAGGGGGTCAGTTCGACCAGCACTTCATCGCCCACCAGCACGCGGATGCGGTTCTTGCGCATCTTGCCCGCGGTGTGGCCCAGGATTTCGTGATCGTTTTCAAGACGGACGCGGAACATGGCGTTGGGCAGCAGTTCCACTACCGTCCCACGCATTTCGAGCAGTTCTTCTTTCGCCATCCGCGCTTACAGTCCGTGTGCTTTGTATGTCATCGCCGCGCCCATAGCGGCGGTTTAGACGTTTGTCGATGCCGGTAGACCGCCTGACAATTTGTTACACGGCGCCGCCTTGTCACTGCCGGAACATATCGCCACTGCGGTAAATGTATCAAATCACGCCCTGTGGCTCTCCAATATCGAGTACTGAATGCGCCATCTTGTTTCTATCCCACTGGCCTTGATGGCCACGCCGGCTCTGGCGCAAGAAGGACAGCCTCCCGCGCCTGCGCCAGCCCCCGCGCAGAGCGAAGCCCCCGCGCCGGAAGCCGAGCCGGGGTCAGGCAACCAGATGATTGCCGACATCCTCGATACCGACATCGTGGTGACGGCGCCGGTCATCAAGGGGCAGGTCGACACGGTGGAATCGCCTGTGGCTACGCTCGACGAAGCGGAAATCCAGGCAACCGGCGCGACGTCGGTGGCGGAATTGCTGACCCGGATCAGTCCGCAGACAAATTCGGGCCGAGGCCGCGGGGGGAATGGCGGACAGCCCGTGGTGCTGGTCAACGGACAGCGCATCACCAATTTCCGCGAATTGCGCAATTTCCCGCCCGAGGCGATCCGCCGGGTGGAAATCCTGCCTGAAAGCGTTGCGCTCAAATATGGGTTCCCGCCCGATAGCCGGGTGGTCAACCTGATCCTCAAGGCCAAGTTCCGTAGCAAGACAATCGAAGCGAGCTATGGTCTGCCGACACTGGGCGGATTCAGCACCTGGGGACTGGAAAGTTCGCTGACCAAGATCGACGGGCCGGCGCGGCTCAGCCTGACCGCATCGACCGACGATACGACTCCGCTGTTCGAAAGCGAACGCGGCATTCGCCAGCAGCTTTCCTCGGTCCCGACCGTCAGCACCGATCCCGTCCAGGCCCAATTCCGCACGCTGATCGCGGATTCGCGCAATTTCGGGCTCAATGCGGCGTGGACCAAGGGCATCGGCAAGGATGGCCTGGGTGGTTCGCTAAGCCTGAGCGGCGCGGCGAGCCGTTCGGACAGTCACTCCTACCAAGGGCTCGATTCGGTCGTTTTGACCGATCCCGTGGGCAACAAGGCGCTGCGCACTTTGCCGGATCCGCTCGAGCGGGTCAGCCATGTCACCACGCTTCAGGCTGGTGCGGGGTACAATACCTACGTCGGCACCTGGCAGCTCAACACCACGATCGACGGGTCGCATACCGAAACGGCATCGCAGTTCGACCAGCGCGCGGACACCAGTTCGCTGGTAACCGCGGCCGCGGCGGGCACTTTGCCGATCACTGGTCCGCTGCCTGCGCTGGCTGACGCCGGGTTCGACCGGACGTCGAGCAAGGTTAATTCGGTAACCTCGCTCGCCACCCTGATCGGCCGGCCATTCAAGCTTCCCGCAGGTTCTGTCAGCGCGACGTTGAAGGCGGGCTACGCCTGGTCGGGGATCGACAGCACCGATAGCCGCCCGGGCACGACCGACGCCAACCTGCGCCGGGGCGATCTCTCCGTCGGCACAAATATTACCCTGCCGATCACCAGCCGCCGCGAACATTTCGGCGAGGGCGTCGGTGATCTTTCTCTCAACCTGAGCGGCGGTTACGACTACCTGTCGGACTTCGGATCGCTGACCGACTGGAGCGCGGGGCTGACCTGGGTGCCCAGCCAGAAGCTCAGCCTTGGGGCGAGCTATATTGTCAACCAGGCCGCGCCTTCGCTGACACAGCTGGGCAATCCGCAATCGATCACCCTCAACGTTCCGGTGTTCGATTTCAGCCGCGGCGAAACCGCGCTGGTGACGCTGACCAGCGGCGGCAACCCTGCGTTGCGCAAGGAAGAGCAGCGCGACATCAAGCTGTCGGCCAACTGGCAGCTGCCGCTCAAGAATTCGAACCTGATCGTCGAATATTTCCGCAATCGCTCGACCGATGTGACCGCAAGCTTCCCGCTGCTCACCCCGGCGATCGAAGCCGCGTTTCCAGGCCGGGTGACACGCCAGTCGACCTGCACCGGGACCCTGCCATGCCCGATAATCGCGATCGACCAGCGCCCGGTCACCTTCGCGCGGCAGGAAGGATCGAGACTGCGGATCGGGTTCAATACCAACGGCGGCTTCGGTAAGGTTGATGACGGCAGCGCACCTGCTGCTCCGCCGCCCGGGATGGGCCGGGGTGGTGGTGGACGACCTGCCGGAGCGGGACCGCGCGGCGGTGGTGGTGGTGGCCGCGGCGGTGGCGGCGGTGGTGGTGGCGGTTTCGCCGGGATGTTCGGCGCCGGGCCGGGTGGACAGCCCGGGCGCTGGTCGATCGGAATTTTCGATACGATCCAGTTGCAAAGCCGTGTGCTGGTCGCACCGGGCGGACCGGTTCTGAACCTGCTTGACGGCGATGCACTGAGCGGAGGCGGCACACCGCGCAACACGCTCGAATTTAATGGCGGCCTGTTTTACAAGGGCCTTGGCGGGTTCTTCCAGGGCACCTGGTCATCGCCCACCACTGTCAAGGCATCCGGACTGCCGGGAACGAGCGACCTGCGCTTCGGCAGCGTCGCGAACATCAACATGTTCCTGTTTCTGGATTTCAACCAGAAACCCAAGCTGATCAAGGACGTGCCGTTCCTCAAGGGATCGCGCCTGACCTTGCGGGTGGAAAACCTGCTGGGCCAGCGTCAGCGGGTGACCGACAGCACCGGCACCGTGCCGCTGTCCTACCAGCCCGACTATCTCGATCCGCGCGGGCGGGTGATTACCCTGCAGTTCCGCAAGGCGTTCTGAGCAGGTCCGCGCGGGCTGCGCGCGGACCCGCATCAGGCTTAGTGGAACAGCGCCAGCAGCAGGTGCAGGCTGAGCGCGATCAGGCACAGGCTCGACAGCGCGAACAGGATGAAGCGCATCGGTACGCGGTTGACCGTCGATTGGTAGACTGAGTGGACGATGCGCAGGCCGACATAGGCCCATGCGATTTTGGCGTTGAGGCCGTCACCGCCGCCGATCATGGCCAGCGCCAGCGCCACGGCATAGAACACCGTCGGCGCTTCGTGCAGGTGGTTGTAGTTATGCGCCTTCCACTGGACTTCGCGCGGCAGAATCCCTTCGAGCATCGAGCCGGTCCAGCCTTGATCGGCGTTCTCGCCGGTCGGCTTGGGCAGCTTGTTGATTGCCGGAATGCGGGTGGCGTACATCCACACCCACATCACCATGGTCCACATCGCGAGAACCGCGACGGGCTTCAGAATTTCAGCTTGGATCATCTCACATTCCCCCTGTGTGAAGTGCAGTCAGTTCAAACGCGTGGATCGCCAGCAGGACCAGGCAGATGGTGTAGAGGCTGAACAGCGCGAAGCGGATCGAAACCTTGTTGACCGTGGCCTGCCAGATTGAATGGACTATGCGCAGCGCCACGTAGGTCCAGGCGATGAACACATCCCCCGCATTGGCGCCCATCATCGCGATGATCACGACCACCGGATAGAAGATCGTCGGCTGTTCCATCAAGTGGGTGTAGTTGTGCGATTTCCACTGGACGCTGTCGGGCAGCACGCCCTCCAGATCCTGACCTCGGCCGCCGGGCTTTGCCGCGCCCAATCCCCCTGGCTGCTTGAACAGCGGTGGCAGGCGGGTAGCCGCGACCCAGACCAGCATGATCAGCGACCACAGCACGAGCGTGGCTGCCGGCGCGAGCATTTGCGCTTGCATAGATTTCCCCTCCGAATGCGTCCCGGAGCGGAAAGGTGTTCCGGTTCGATCAGATTGTCAAATGCAACTCAATCGGCGCTGGCCAGAACCTGGGCGAAGGCCGCGGCATCGGTGTTGCCGCCTGAAAGGACGATCACCGTGGTGCCATCCAGCTTGACCTTCCCGGCCAAGGCCGCGGCGAGTGCCGCCGCGCCGCCAGGCTCGACCACCAAATGGAGGTTTGCAAACGCCCAGCGCTGCGCATTGCGCACTTCGGCGGGACTGACCGCAAGGCCGAATGGCACGCGCGGGTGCAGCACGGCGAAGTTGATCGCGCGCGTGGCGGGGGTCTGTAGTGCATCGCAAGCAGTGGGGAACGACGGATCCGCCACGCCGACGATCTCTCCGCGCTCCAGGCTGGCGCGAACGTCGTCCCAGCCTTCGGGCTCGACCGGGACGATTTCGGCTTGGGGCAGGGCGAGCGCCAGCCCTGCGGTCATCCCGCCGCCGCCGCAGGGGCAGACGATCCGCGTGGGTCCTTCGTAATCGCGCGCCGACATCTGTTCCGCGATTTCCAGGCCCATGCTGCCCTGGCCTTCGATCACCCAGGGATCGGCAAAGGCGTGGACCAGTGTTGCCCCGCTCTGATCGACCAACCGCTGGGCAACCTCGTCGCGGTTCTCACCGCCGGGACGGTCGTAGAGCACGGTGCTGGCGCCATATGATCGGGTCGCATCGATCTTCACCTGCGGCGCGTCGACGGGCATGACGATGGTCGCAGCGATCCCAAGCCGTTGTGCGGCCCAGGCCACGCCCTGTGCGTGATTGCCGCTCGATACGCCGACCACGCCCTTGGTGCGCTCCTGCTCGGAAAGGTCGCTCAGGCGGTGCCAGGCGCCGCGGATCTTGAATGAACCGATCGGCTGAAGGCACTCCGCCTTGAACCACACACGCGTGCCGTTGATCTCGGCCTCGAGCAGGGGTGTCATCGGCAGCAGGTCTGCTACCTTGGCTGTGGCTCTCGCGACTCCTTCGGGAGTCGGGGTTCGCATTTGTTGTGCGGTCATGAAACAAACCTATATGCACTCGCGAGGCGCAGATGCCAGAGGAGATTCGGTGGAAATGAGCAAGGTTCTGGTTATCGGCGCGGGCGGGGTCAGCTCGGTCTGCGTCCACAAGATGGCGATGAACGCGGGAATTTTTCCGGAGATCCACCTTGCCAGCCGGACCAAGGCGAAGTGCGACGCGATCGCAGCTTCGGTCAAGGAACGTACCGGCCAGACGGTACAAACGTACGAGATCGATGCCGAGGAAGTGCCCGCGCTGACCCGTCTCATCAAGGACATCGGCCCCAAGCTGGTCGTCAATCTCGCGCTCCCGTATCAGGACCTGCCGATCATGGACGCGTGCCTTGCGGCAGGCGTGCACTATCTCGACACCGCGAACTACGAACCCAAGGATCAGGCCAAGTTCGAATATTCGTGGCAGTGGGCCTACCAGGACAAATTCAAGGACGCGGGCCTGATGGCGCTGCTCGGTTCGGGGTTCGATCCGGGCGTGACCAGTGTCTTCGCGATGTGGCTCAAGAAGCACAAACTCAAGACCATTCGCCAGCTCGATATCCTCGATTGCAATGGCGGCGATCACGGTCAGGCCTTCGCCACTAACTTCAATCCGGAAATCAACATCCGCGAAGTGACCGCCCCGGCGCGCCACTGGGAGAACGGCCAGTTCGTCGAGACCCCGGCGATGGGCAAGAAGGTCGCCTTCGACTTCGACCAGGTCGGGCCGAAGAACATGTACATGATGTACCATGAGGAGCTCGAAAGCCTTGCGAAGTTCATTCCCGAGCTTGAGCGCGGGCGCTTCTGGATGACCTTCGGCGATGCCTACATCAATCACCTGACCGTGCTGCAAAACGTCGGGATGACCCGGATTGACCCGGTGATGTACCAGGGCCGCGAGATTGTCCCGCTGCAGTTCCTTGCCGCCGTGCTGCCCAAGCCCGAAACGCTTGGGCCGACCACCAAGGGCAAGACCAACATCGGCGACATCGCCACCGGCGAAGCGCTCGATGGCTCGGGCGATAAGACCTTCTACATCTACAATATCTGCGATCACGAAGACGCCTACGCCGAAACCGGCAACCAGGCGATCAGCTACACCACCGGCGTGCCCGCGATGATCGGCGCGGCGCTGGTCATGCAAGACGTGTGGAGCGGGGCCGGCGTGTTCAACATGGAGCAGATGGATCCCGATCCATTCATGGACATGCTCAACAGCCAAGGCCTGCCGTGGCAGGTGAAGGAACTCGAAGGGCCGGTCGCGTTCTGATGAACTGGAGCGCGATTGCCCCGATCGGAATGCTGTTCGGGTCCAACCTGGTGATGAACTTCGCCTGGTACGGCCACCTCAAGGCGCCGAGCCGGGCGCTTTGGGCGGCGGTGCTGATCAGCTGGGGAATCGCCTTCTTCGAATATTGTCTCGCGGTTCCGGCCAACCGGATCGGCGAGGGCACCTTTACCCTCGCGCAGCTCAAGACGATCCAGGAAGTGATGTCCCTCACAACCTTCGTGATCGTCGCCTGGGCACTGTTCGGGCAAAAGCTGACGCTCAGCATGGCCTTTGGCTTCGTCCTGATTGCTGCTGGCGCCTTCTTCATCTTCAAGGCACCGGTGGGCTGATGGAAACCCGAGCCGGCGATCCCGGGGCCTTTGCCCACTTCGACCTATCCCGCGTCGACAGCCCCAGCTTCCTGGTCGATGCGGCGCGACTGCGGCAAAACCTTTCGGTGCTCGCCGACGTGCGCGACCGGGCCGGGATCAGGATGCTCGCCGCATTGAAGGCCTTCTCGATGTGGTCGACCGCGCCGATCGTCGGCGAATACCTCGATGGAGTTTGCACCTCGGGGCTGTGGGAAGCCCGGCTGGCGAGCGAGTTCTACGACGGCGAAATCACTACCTACTGCGCTGCCTACAAGCCTGAAGACTTGGACGAGATCCTGCGGCTTTCGGACCATGTCATCTTTAACTCGCCGCAACAGATCGTGCGTTGCAGCGCGATCATCGATGCCGCGCGCAGCCGGGGCGAAGACTTCGAGATCGGCCTGCGTATCAACCCCATGCATCCCACTGGCGAGGTGCCGAAGTACGATCCCTGTGCCCCGCATTCGCGGCTCGGCTTCCCGATCGACCAGCTGACCGACGAGCACATGGAGCTGGTCGACGGCCTGCACATGCACACGTTGTGTGAACAGGACTTCGAGCCGCTGCGCGAAACGTGGGACGTCGCGTTCGACTTTCTCGAGCCGTGGTTCGGCCAGTTCAAATGGATCAACCTTGGCGGCGGGCACCATATCACCCGCGCCGATTACCAGCGCGACGAACTTGTGCAGTTCCTGCTCGACCTGAAGGACGACACCGGCGCTGAGGTCTATCTCGAGCCGGGCGAGGCGGTGGCGCTCGATGCCGGCATCCTCGTGGGCACGGTGCTGGATATCGGCGATAACGGAATGCCGGTTGCGATCACCGACATTTCCGCCACCTGTCACATGCCCGACGTGATCGAGGCACCATACCGTCCGGCCATGTTGGGGGAACGGCCGCCGATGGACCGCGATATCGACGAAAGTGCGGGCGGGGCCGTTCGCCTCGGCGGGCCATCATGCCTCGCGGGTGACGTGATCGGCGATTATCGCTTCGCGCAGGGTCCACGGGTCGGGCAGCGCTTCGCCTTCCTCGACCAGGCGCATTACTCGATGGTCAAGACCACCACCTTCAACGGGGTTCCGCTGCCTTCGATCTGGTTGTGGGACAGCGAGACCGATCAGCTCGAATGCGTGAAGCGCTTCGACTATACGGACTTCCGCGACCGGCTTTCCTGAGGCATGCTGCCCCGCAAAGACATGCGGGAGAGTGCTAGTGCCAGATCAGATCCTCGATGCCCACACCAGTGATCCCACCGCGATGGGCTGGCAGCAGGGCCTGCCGCCCGCACCCGAAAAGCGGCTTGCCTGGGAACGCGCGGACCACATGCGGTTCCCGACGCATCGCTATGCCTATTCGAACATGCGCGAATTCCTTCCGACGGCGCGCGTGTCGCGCGGCACCGGGCCGATCTGGGATCTTCCCGTCGCGCTGCGGGACGATCTCGACGCGGTCGAATTCCAGGCTCTCGACACCGATCGCAAGCTGACCTGGGAAGAATCGCTCGCGGTACATTTCACCGACGCGATTCTGGTGCTGCACAAGGGTACGATTGTTTACGAGCGGTACTTCGGGGTGACGCGGCCCGACAGCACGCACATCGCCTTTTCGGTGACCAAGAGCTTCGTCGGGACCTTGGCTGAGATGCTGATTGCCGAAGGCCGTCTGGATCCCTCGTCGCCGGTTGGCGAGCTGATTCCTGAACTGGCCACCAGCGGCTTTGCCGACGCGACCCTGCGCCAGGTGATGGACATGACCACCGCGCTCGACTTTTCGGAAGACTACACGGATGCAAATTCGGGCATCGGCGCGATGAGCAATGCCCTGGGCCTGACCCCGCGCGCACCCGGGTATGCCGGTCCGACCGACGTTTATGCCTTCCTGCCCTCGATCCGGAAAAACGGGATCCACGGCGAGCGCTTCACTTACCGTACCTGCAACACCGAAGTGCTTGGATGGATCGTCGCACGCACCGCGGGGCAGCGAATCGATAAGCTGCTGTCAGAGCGAATCTGGGCGCCCTTAGGGATGCAACAGGACGCCGATTTCCTGACTGATTCGACCGGAATGCCGTTCGCCGGGGGCGGGCTCAACCCGGTGCTGCGCGACATGGCCCGATTCGGCGAAACAATCCGCTGCGACGGGCAGGGCAATGGCGGCCAGGCGATCGCCAGTGCTGCCGTCGCTTCGATCAAGGCCGGGGGCAGCAAGGAAGCGTTCGCACCCGCGGGATACGAATATCTGCCGGACTGTCATTACCATAGCCAATGGTGGTCAATGCCCGGAAATCACGGCGCTTTTTCCGCCCGGGGGATCCACGGGCAGGCGATCTACATCGATCCCGCGGCAGAGGCTGTGATCGTCCGTTTCGGTTCGCATCCGATTGCCGCCAACACTGCTTTCGATGCGACTTCGCTTCCTGCATTCCGTGCCATCTCGGACCATCTCATGCAGGGCTAAAACTGACCGCATTTTCACTTGCAGTTCACATCGCAGCTTTTATAGCGACCCCCCGCTGCCCCAAGGGGACTTCCAATAACCGCAAGGCAGCTTCGTCTATCGTGTTACCTGGCCGAAAGGCCTATTGGGGGTCCCTTGAGTTGCACAGCTATCCTGACGCATCGGCTGTAGTTCGCGCCCTTTCGCCCGACGAACCCGTTATTCTCAATCGCCCGCACGCCGCCGCGCGCGCAGCCCGCTTCTTTGTCGAGAAGTTTCCGGGTACCTCGCTCTATGCGGTGAAGGCCAATCCCTCGCCCGACTTGCTCAAGGTGCTGTGGGACGCGGGCGTGACCCATTACGACGTCACCTCGATTGCCGAGGTTCGGCTGGTTCGCGCCACGCTGCCCGA
>JBJTMA010000045.1:0-3642 GCA_046063295.1 Novosphingobium sp. | reverse complement strand
GCGAGCAGGAATGGCGGCACGCACGATGCAACACCAAGCGCTGTATAGGCGAGCGAGCCATGAGCCTGCGCCTGACGAAGTTGCTTCACCCCAAAGTAGAACAGGACCGCAAAGCCAGCCGCGACCAGGGCCACGCGCACCACGAAATCGTCGATGGTAAAGGCATCCAAGGATTTCACCGGCACTCTGGCCATGACGGTTATCGCGGTCGCCACTCCAACCAGTGCACTGGCTCGGGCGATAGCGGCTCGGTCGAAACGCACTTGTGGCATGAAAATCCTCCAGCGCATGGGCTAGAGCAGAACGGTTAGCTTCGGGTTAAACTCGCACGAACTCAACGCGTAAGGTTGTTCAGGCAAACCCTTCCCAGCGCACCGCCTCATCCAGATCGCCGCGCGCGACCGGGAACTGGTTGACTGCATGCTCACGGTCGCCCCAGCCGATCGCCACACCGCAGAAGAAGACGTGGTCGTCGGGGATCGCAACGCATTCGCGGATCTGCTTCGAATAGACCGCCCAGGCCTCCTGAAAACAGCTGTCGAGCCCCTCCTCGCGCAGCAACAAGGCCACGCTCTGCAGCCACATCCCGATATCCGACCATTGCGGCGGACCCATGTATTTGGGGGTGTGGACCAGCATCAGCACCGGCGCCCCGAAGGCCTGGAAGTTGCGCGCGAACCACGCAAGGCGCGACATCTTGTCCTCGCGCGGGATCTGCAGCGCGGCGTACATCGCCTCGCCCACCCCGAACCGGCTCGCCTCGTAGCGGCCCTCAAGCTCGGGCGGATAGACGTTGTATTCGGGCGCGAAGGCCGCACGGCCCTGCGGCAGAACCTCGGCCACCTTCGCAAGCAACTTCGCAAGCGGCTCGCCGGTGAGCACCACTGCGTTCCACGGCTGGGTGTTCCCGCCCGAAGGCGCGCGCTGCGCAGTCTCGAGAACGCGGCGCAGTACCGCAGAGTCGACGGCACGATCGTGAAACGCCCGGATCGAGCGGCGGCTGGTGACGGCTTCGGTGACGGACATGCTCATGCGGGTTTAATCGTTCGGTTAAACCGCAGGGTCAAGCCTATTCCTCCTCGAACAGTCCCGCGAGTTGTTCGATCATCGTGCCGCCGAGCTGCTCGACGTCCATGATTGTCACCGCGCGGCGGTAGTAGCGAGTCACGTCGTGGCCGATGCCGATCGCGACGAGCTGGACCGGGGACTGCCGTTCAATCCAGTCGATCACCTTTCTGAGGTGCAGTTCGAGATAGCCGGCGTTGTTCACGCTGAGCGTCGAATCGTCGACTGGCGCTCCGTCGGAAATCACCATCAGCACGCGGCGGTCTTCGGCGCGGGCGAGCAAACGCGTGTGCGCCCACAGCAGCGCCTCGCCGTCGATATTCTCCTTGAGCAGCCCCTCGCGCATCATCAGGCCGAGGTTCTTGCGGGCGTGGCGATAAGGCTCGTCGGCCTTCTTGTAGACGATGTGGCGAAGGTCGTTGAGGCGCCCGGGCTGCGCCGGCTTGCCCCCGCCGAGCCAGGCCTCGCGGCTCTGCCCGCCCTTCCACGCGCGGGTGGTGAAGCCGAGAATCTCGGTCTTGACCCCGCAGCGTTCGAGCGTGCGCGCCATGACGTCGGCGCTGATCGCCGCGATCGAGATCGGCCGGCCTCTCATCGAGCCCGAATTGTCGATCAGTAGCGTGACGACGGTATCTTTGAATTCGATGTCGCGCTCGATCTTGTAGCTGAGCGAATGGCCCGGCGAGATCACTACCCGGGCGAGCCGCGCGGCATCGAGCAGGCCTTCTTCCTGGTCGAAATCCCAGCTGCGGTTTTGCTGCGCCATCAAGCGGCGCTGGAGTCGGTTGGCGAGCTTGGTCACCACGCCCTGCAGGCCCTTCAACTGCGCGTCGAGATAGGCGCGAAGCCGCGTCAGCTCTTCTTCGTCGCACAGGTCGTTCGCCGCGACGACCTCGTCGAAGGCTTCGGTATAGGCCTTGTAGTCGAACTTTGCCGGCAGCTCGGTCCACGGTCGGTTGGGACGGACCGGGAGCATCCCCTCCTCGCCCTCTTCCCCTTCCTCGCCCTCGGAGTCGCTGTCGTCCATTTCGCGTTCGGCTTCGCTCTCGCCGTCTTCGTCGCCCTCGCTCGGTTCGGCGGCGACTTCGCTGGGGGACTGGTCTTCCGACGCCGCGTCATCATCGGCATTTTCGTCGTCCTGCTCGTCCTCGCCATCGGCGTCGTCGCCCTCCTCGGCCTCCTGGTCGAGCGGGCTCGCTTGGGTCAGCTCAAGGTGCTGGAGCATATCGAGCGTGAGGTTCTGGAACGCCTGCTGGTCGTCGAGCAGCAGCGACAAGCCTTCGAAATCCGCAGCGGCGCGTTCCTCGATCCACTGGCGCACCAAAGCGACCCCGGCCTCGGCCACTTGGGGCACCGGCTGGCCGGTCAGGTGCTCGCGCAGCAACAGCGCCAGCGCTTGCGGCACCGGCACCTCATCAGGCCGGGTCGCGCGGGTGATCGGGTCGCCGCCCAGCCGCACCGCATTGGCGGCATCGAGATTGCCGCGCATCCCCTCGTAGTTGCGCGAACCGAGCGCTTCGTAGCGTACCTGTTCGACCGCATCGTAAGCCGCGCGCGCGGTGGCATCCGCGGGGGCGTGCTTTGCATGGAGCGCTTCGCCGTGATGGCGCAGCTTCAGAGCCATCGAATCGGCGAACCCGCGCGCCTCCATCGCCTGCCCTCGCGGCAGGTTGCGCCCGGGCATCGGCACGCGCAGATTCTTGCCGTTCTGCACCGGGGCATCGGCGGTCCACGCGATCTCGAGCTCGGGCTCGTGCGCGATCGCGCGGCTGGCGCCGGTGAGCACCGACTTGAAGCGGTCGAGAGGGGTTTCGTCGGACATTTAACCTAGCGGCTAAACCAGCGCGGGCCGGTGCGCAACCATGCGCTAGATCGACTGCCCGGTCTTGGCCCAATCCGCCAGGAAGCCTTCAATGCCCTTGTCGGTCAGCACGTGCTTGACCAGGCTGTTGATTACCGCGGGCGGCGCAGTCATTACGTCGGCGCCAATCTTCGCGGCTTCGAACACGTGAACCACGTTGCGCACCGATGCGACGAGAATCTCGGTTTCGAAATCGTAATTGTCATAGATGTGGCGGATGTCGGCGATCAGTTCGAGCCCGTTGTAGCCGTTGTCATCGAGCCGTCCGACGAAGGGCGAAACGAAGGTCGCCCCGGCCTTGGCCGCCAGCAGCGCCTGGTTGGCCGAAAAGCACAACGTGACGTTGACCATCGTCCCATCGCCGCGCAGCGCCTTGCAGGTTTTGAGGCCATCGATCGTCATCGGGACCTTGATGCAGACGTTGTCGGCGATCTTGCGGAGCACTTCGGCCTCGCGCATCATTCCGGCGTGATCAAGGCTGACCACCTCGGCGCTGACCGGACCCGAGACGATCCCGCAGATTTCCTTCGTCACTTCCTTGAAGTCCCGCCCTGACTTGGCGATCAGCGAGGGATTGGTAGTGACGCCATCGAGCAGGCCAGTGGCGGCCAGTTCCTTGATGTCTGCGATCTCGGCGGTGTCGGCGAAAAACTTCACGGGAACTGCTCCTCTGCTTCGAGTCTGCCCCCGCTATAGGCTATCCCAGAACCTTGAAA
>JBJTMA010000044.1:0-3757 GCA_046063295.1 Novosphingobium sp. | reverse complement strand
GCGGGGTGGAAATTCACCTCTCCGCCCACCGTCGGCACGCCCACGCAATTGCCATAGCCGCCGATGCCGGAAACGACGCCGGAGATGAGGTGCCGCATCTTGGGGTGGTGCGGATCACCAAAGCGCAGCGCGTTCATGTTGGCGACGGGACGCGCGCCCATGGTGAAGACATCGCGCAAGATTCCGCCCACGCCGGTCGCCGCGCCTTGATAGGGCTCGATGTACGATGGGTGGTTGTGCGACTCCATCTTGAAGATCGCCGCTTGCCCGTCGCCGATGTCGATCAACCCGGCGTTCTCGCCGGGGCCGCAGATCACCCACGGAGCTTCGGTGGGAAGCTTCTTGAGGTGCAGGCGGCTCGACTTGTACGAGCAATGCTCGGACCACATTACCGAGAAGATCCCGAGCTCGACCATGTTCGGTTCGCGCCCCAGCGCGTGCAGGACGCGCTCGTATTCTTCTGCGGAAAGCCCGTGGGCGGCGACGACTTCGGGAGTGATCTCGCTCATGCGCGCAGCGCTTAGCCGCGCCAAGGGATTCGGGCTAGCCCGCGTCTGCGCTATTTCGCGCGCTTTTCCCCATCCACCACGCCGCCAGAGTGGCGAGGCCATAAGCGAAGAAGGCAAGGGCGCTTGTGGCGGGGGTTACTTCGCTATCCACCGGGCCAAACCAGTTTATGGCCTGGAGGGTCAGAAGAATCACGACGAGCGCGAGGACCCTGATCGTCGCAGGCCGACGCTTTGCGACGTACCACCACAACGCGGCCAGGGTGATGCCGATCTCAAGCGGCATTTCGACCGCAGGGTGATTCCACAGACCAAACCCGTATTTCGGCGGACTTCCAGCCAAAGTCAGATCGGGCACGTGAACCAGAAGATCCAGCACCCAGTGCGAGAAAACCACGGCTGCGGCCAAAAATGCGGCGGCCCGATCGCGCAATACGATCCAGATCAGCAATCCGAATGCCGCAGCCCATGCCAGCGCACCGGCGGCGCTGTGGGTCCACGGCATCGAATAAAGGTCCATCGGGTTCATCGCGCTGATCCCGGGGGTTACGCGCATGTGCTCCACACCGAGCATAAGGAACGCGAAGAACGCCCAGTCGATCAGTTGCGCGGCGACGAACAGCGTGCCGAGCCCCGGCTTGTCGCGCTTGGCGGCAACCGCCAGCGCCGGAGCCCAGTGCCCGATGAACATTCAGGCGGGGGCGCCGCCGCCGAAGCGGGTGACAAGGAAGGTTGCCATACCGGCAGCAAAGCCGCTGGCCACCGCGCCCCAGGCCATGTCGATCAGGGTTACGTGCGTGGGCCAGACCTTCATCGTGGCCTGGTTGGTCAGGTCATATGTGGCGTAGCAGAAGAAGCCGAACAAGGCGCCATGCAGCACAGAAAGGGGAACACCTGCGAAACTGCTTACTGCGGCGGCGTCAGCACTGAGCATCCCGGGGATCACCGCGAAATAGGTCAGGCCCGCGATATAGATGGCGTAGAACGTCAGCGCCGGGGTCAGCCGGAACTGCTCGGCCAGCAGGTCACCCAATGCAGGGCGATAGAGCAGCGGACCGGCATTGCGCAGCCACAACGCATCGAGGATCCCGAAAACCAGCGCCACCGCGACGTAGGCCATGACAAATTTTGCGTACATAAAACTCCCCAGGCGGCCTGTGCCGCAGTGGCGCTACACTTGACCGCTGCGGGCTGCGGGGTCAATGCTCTTGGCGATGACCGAGACAGATCCCGAAATCGCCGGCATGACCTTTGAAGATGCGCTGCGGGCGCTGGAGGAGGTGGTGCGCGGCCTCGAAAGCGGCGAAGTGCCGCTCGACGCGACGATCACGCTTTACGAACGCGGCGAGAAACTGCGCGCACATTGCCAAGCCCGGCTCGATGCAGCCCAAGCGCGAATCGAGCAGGTCGTGGCGAACAGCGCCGGCCAGGCCACCGGCACCGTCCCATTCGATCCCGGCAACTGAGATGACTGCGGCAAGTCCGCTCCTGGCGGAGGCGCTGGCGGATATCGCCCGCGATGTGGACGCGATGTTCGACGCGCTGCTCAGCCCGGTCGGCGATGCGCGCGACCGGTTGATCGAAGCCATGCGCCACGCGACAATCGGTGGCGGCAAGCGGCTGCGTCCGCTGCTGCTGACCACGACCGCGGCGATTTATGGCACTGACCGGGCGCAGGCAATGCGCGCGGCCGTGGCAATCGAGGCGATCCACGCCTACTCGCTCGCGCATGACGATCTGCCGTGCATGGACGACGATGCCATGCGCCATGGCAAGCCAAGCCTGCACGTCGCCTTTGGTGAGGCGATGGCGGTGCTGGCGGGCGATGCGCTGCAGTCATTCGCCTTCGAGGTACTGGCCGATCCCGCCACCAGCGGCGATCCCTTTGTCCGGGCCGAACTCGTCCAGGTGCTGGCCGCGGCTAGCGGAATGGGGGGTATGGTCGGCGGGCAGGTGATGGATATCGCCGGGGAAGGGCAGTCGCTCGACATTCCGGCGATCACCCGCCTGCAGCAACTGAAGACCGGCGCGCTGCTCGCTGCTTCGGTCGAGATGGGCGCGGTGCTGGGCAAGGTTCCCGCCGAAGGGCGCAGCCACCTGCGCCGCTACAGCCGCGATATCGGCCTTGCCTTCCAGATCGCCGACGACCTGCTCGATCATTCGGGGGATGAGGCCAAGGCGGGCAAGGCGCTGCGCAAGGACGCGGCAGCAGGCAAGCAGACCTTTGTCGGCCTGCTTGGCGAAGACCGCGCCCGCGAACAGGCGCGGCTGCTCAGCGAACAGGCCATTGCGCATCTCGCCCAGCACGGGCAGGAAGCAGACGTCCTGCGCGCCATCGCGCGCTACATCGTGGAGAGGGACCACTGATGACCACATCAAAGGGTGGCCGCATCGGCGTTTACCCCGGCACCTTCGATCCGATCACGCTTGGCCACATGGACATCATCGCGCGCGGTGCGAAGCTGGTTGACGAGCTGATCATCGGGGTGACCACCAACATCGCCAAGGCGCCGATGTTCTCGGACGATGAGCGCATTGCGATGGTTGAACGTGAAGTGGCCGGGATCGGCAATGCCCGGATCCGCGTCGTCGGGTTCAACTCGCTGTTGATGGACTTCGCCGAAGCGCAAGGCGCACAAACGGTTATCCGCGGGATTCGCGGCGTGACCGACTTCGAATACGAATACCAGCTGACCGGCATGAACCGCCAGCTCAATGACCGGGTCGAGACGGTGTTCCTGATGGCTGACGTTTCGCTGCAACCGATCGCCTCGCGCCTCGTCAAGGAGATCGCGCTATATGGCGGCGACATTTCTCGCTTCGTCAGCCCCGCGGTGCGCGACGACGTGGTGGCGCGAATCGCCAGGAAATAGCGCGCCGAAAACATTCCCGTTCCGTTCATTGCCATGACAGCCAAGCGGCGCTATCCCGCCGCCACGCTTTGCAACTTGCGAGACCTTACCCCACATGAACCGCCGGAATTTTGCTACCCTGATCACAGGTTTTGTTGCCGCCCTTTCGATTGGCGCGGCCCCGGCGATGGCCAAGCCCAAGGCCGCTGCGCCCGCACCCGCGCCGGTGCCGCAGATGAACCCCTTCATCGATCCCGATCCCACCCATGATCCCGACAACGTGCTCGTGCTCGACCTGTCGAACGGCGGGCGCGTGCTTATCCGGCTCAAGCCCGACTGGGCGCCGAACCACGTTGAGCGGATCAAGACGCTGACCAAGCAGGGCTTCTACAACGGGGT
>JBJTMA010000043.1:0-13406 GCA_046063295.1 Novosphingobium sp. | reverse complement strand
CGGGTTTCCGATCGCGATGACCCAGTCGCCCGCGCGCGCCTTGCTCGATTGACCGAACTGGACGAACGGAAGCGGCTGCTTCGCGTCGATCTTCAGCACAGCGATATCCGAATCCGGATCGCGGCCAATGATGCGCGCATTGTATTCGGTCCCGTCGGCCGTGGTCACCATCACATTGTCGGCAGCGCCCTTCTGGTCGAGGCTGATAACGTGGTTGTTGGTCACCACATAGCCGTCCGCCGAAACGATGAAGCCGGAACCCTGCGCTTCGGCGAGCCGCGCCGAAGGTCCGCCGCCCATCATTGCGCCGAGGGGGGTGTTGGCCAGCGGGTTGTCGACCTGAACTTTCTGCCGCACCGCGATATTGACCACTGCGGGCTGAAGCTGTGCAGTCAGGTCAGCAAAGCTCGCCGGGGCGCCTGCGCGGGGGACGACGCCTTCCATGCGCGTTTGGTCGTTCTGCGCCACCTGCGCACCTGCGGGAAGCCCCGTGGTCAGTGAAAGTGCTGCGCCGCCCAGCAGCAGCGCAGTGGTAACTCCATAAGCGTATCGCACAGATCTGATCCTCGTCTTCTAAGCCTCGTCAACCGGACCCGATGGCGCAGGGACGCCGCCGGGCCTGAACGGAAATTGAATGGCGCCGGTCTGGCGGCCTACTTTCCGTTGAAGTGCTTGAGATAGTCGCTGTCGGGCGGGATTACGATAGTCGCGGCACCCTTTCGTGCGGGGTCGCCGAAGTTTGCCTCGTAGTTACGGAGCGAACTGAAGTAATCGTAGAATGCAAGGTCCTGCGACGCGCTCTTCTGCAGGATGCCAGCGGCTTCCTCCTCGCCCTCGGCAACGATGCGCTGTGCATCCTGGGCGCTGGCGACTTCGATCTCGGACAGCTTGCCGCCATGGTGGTTTTCCATGCGCTTGATCGCGATCGACTGGCCGCCTTCGGGCAAGACAACGCGTCCCACACGGAAATCGATCGCCTGCACCCCGTAGGCACGCAGTTTGGCATCCAGCGCGGTGAGCACCTGCCGCGCTCCACCGCCGCTTCCCGGTTGGGCGATGGTCAGGGCGCTTCGCTGCGACATTTGCTCTTCGATCAGCGGGGGTAGTACGGCCTTGATCTGGTCACCCACACGCTCGGCGCTGCCCAGCGTCGAAACCAGCCGCACTGGGTCGATGATCCGGTAGGTCACATCGGCATCGACCAGCAGGATCTGCTCGTCCGCGCTATGCACTTTCTGGTCGCCGATCGAATAGCTCTGCAACCCGCGCGCAAGCCAGATCACATGGTCGACAAAAGGCAATTTGAGCACCGCACCGGCACCGCTGCCAGCTGGGGTGAAGCGGTTGACGACCTTCAAGGGGGCGCCGAAGCGGGTTATTACCGCCTGCTCTCCTTCGCTGACGATTACCACGCTGGACGCGGCAATGAGGCAAACCGCACCCAGCGCGAAAAGGGCGGCGCGAGTGCGGCGGAGCGACCTGGTCATCCTCACTGCCCTCCTTGCGTGGGAGGCGGCGCGGACTTGGTGCCACCAGATGGCACGCTGGCGGGGACACCGCTGCCCCCCAGGACCACGTTGTTGTTGTTCAGCACCTTTGCCATCATTTCGTCGTACATCGATCGCCGGGTGACGTCGGGGGCGATTTTGTAAGTGCGATAGGCCTTGTTGAAATCCTGCGCGCGGGCCTGGGCGATCTGGACAAGCTGGGCGCTGTAGCGCTCCGCCTCGACATGGTTCTTGTCGGCTTTCTGCTTGGCTTCGCTGATCTGCTTGAACGTATCGCTGAGCTGCGCGGGTGGATCCCATCGCACCACTTCAACCGCCGAAAGGGATACGCCTGCGTGCCAGGCATCAAGCACCCGCTGCATCCGGGCCATGGTGCGCTGCTGCAGTTCGGATTGTCGCCGCGCGCCATAAAGGTCGTCGAAGGGCATTTCCGCCACCCCGGCGCGCATCTGGGCGTCAGCCAGGCGGCGGATCGCCGCTTCGCCATCGGGAAGATTGAAGGTGAACTGCTTGAGATCAGTGATCCGCCAGCGAACCTGAAAAGTTACGTTGATCAGCTCTCCATCGGCCGTCGGCATCAGCGCTTCGGCTTCCTTTTCGGGGATCTGCGTGCGAACCTCGCTCCCGGTTTGCTGACGGAGCATCGACTGGAGCGGCCAAGGCAAGGTGAAATGCAGCCCCGGGCCAACAGTTTCGGTGTATCGGCCCATGGTCATCACCAGCGCGCGCTCATCCTGGGCCAGGACATGGACCGAGGTTGCGAGAATCCAGGCGGCCACCGAACCGCCGATCAGCCACGGGACCCACCGGAAATTCACCGACAGTCCGCTCCGCCCCGACCCGCCACTCCGGCCACGGAAGATATCGTCCATGCTGGCAGATCGGCGCGGCGCATTGTCCGCATCCGGAATGAGCCACGGATTGCGCGGGGGCTCACCGGCCGGAGCGGGCGGCTCCCCTTCTGCCGGAGCGGTACCGGTCGTCACTTCGCCGTCCTTGCCCGGATCGCCCCAAGGGCTACTGCCTTTCGCCATAGCCAACGGCTTGGGTCGCTCATTCCTGTCAGAACCACTCATAGGCAGCTCTATAGATATGCCTTGATCACAAAAACAGTCTCCCGGCGGCTTTTTAGTTGCTAGGGGGCCTTGCAATGACCGATCCGACCGTATCCTATCGCGACCTGCTCCCCCCGCTCGCTCAGTCGCGGCTGCAATCGCTGCGCCTTGCCGATGGCCGGGCAATTGTGGTGCTGGACGCCGCCGGGCTCGACCAGCTTGAGCGCGAGCGGCTTGAATCGGCAGTCAAGGACACGCTTGCCGGCCAGCCGGGAGTAAGCGAGGTGCGGGTCGCGCTGGTCGCCGACAAGACGCGGCGGCGGATCATTGCGGTGGGTTCGGGAAAGGGCGGAGTAGGCAAGAGCACCGTCTCGGCGAACCTGGCGATCGCCTTGGCCAGGCAGGGCCGCAAGGTCGGCTTGGTCGATGCCGATATTTACGGGCCATCGCAGCCCCGCCTGCTCGGCATCGAAGGGATCAAGCCCGCTGCGCGTGACAACAAACTGATTCCGGTGCCAAGCGCTTGGGACGTGCCGCTGCTTTCGATGGGGCAAATGATCGAACCGGGCAAGGCGATCGCCTGGCGCGGGCCGATGGCAGGCAACGCGCTCGGCCAACTGGTCGATGCGCACTGGGGAGATGCGGAGGTTCTGGTGGTGGACCTTCCGCCCGGCACCGGCGATGTGCAGCTGACGATGCTCCAGCGCTTCAAACCCGATGGCGCGGTTATCGTCTCCACCCCCCAGGATCTTGCGCTGATCGACGCAGCGCGCGCGGTGCAGCTGTTCGAGGTAGGACAGGTGCCAATCATCGGGATGGTCGAGAACATGGCCGGATATCAATGCCCGCACTGTGGTGAGGTCAGCGATCCCTTCGGGCAGGGCGGCGCGGAAAGCGCAGCAGCGGCGCAGGGCATGGCGTTTCTCGGCCGCATACCGCTTGAACTGGCGATCCGCAGCGCCAGCGATGCCGGTGAACCACCTGCAGCGCAGGAGGATGCCAATAGCGGTCATTTTGCCGCACTCGCACGCAGGGTGGGCACGTGGCTCGACAACCAGCGCTAAGGCGCTAGGAGACCACCATGCGGATTTCGCGGCGGGGTTTCTTCTTCGGAATGGGGGCAGGCGGCGTGCTCCTGGCGGCCTGGGCGCTTTCGCCGCGCCGCTTTGCTCCGCCACTGCGGCCCGGTCCGGGCGAATACGCCTTCGATGCCTGGCTCAAGATCGGCAAGGACGGGGTGGTTAGCGTCGCCGTTCCGCAGGTCGAGATGGGACAGGGCATTACCACGCTACTACCGCAAGTCGTTGCGATGGAGCTCGGCGCGGACTGGCGGCAGATTGCCGTCGAGCCCACGCCGGTCAGCGGGGCCTATGCCAATGCGGTGCTGGCCGGTGAGTGGGCGCCCTTGTGGCTGCCGCTCCTGTCCGATCTCGCCGATGAGCCCGACAGTTTCCTCGCCCGCCGTTTTGCTGAAGGGGAGGCGTTCACCGCAACCGCCGATGGAACTTCGCTTGCAGCGCATGAAGCTGCAGCGCGCGCGGCAGCCGCTGGAGCCCGGGCCATGCTGGCCAAGGCTGCCGCGGCCAAATGGGGCGTGGGCTGGGAGGAGTGCGAGGCGCAGGGCGGGTTGATCCTGAATGGCAAGAACAAGGCCACGTTCGGCGAGCTGGTCGCGGATGCCGCGGGCTATTCGCCGCCGAACCCGCCTGTGCTGCGCGCCGAGGTTCCGCGCGAGCGGCCCGGCGAGTTCCCGCCCGGAGCCCCCTTGCACTTCCCGCGCCTCGATTTGCCAAGCAAGGTCGATGGCAGTCATGCCTTTGCTGGCGACATACGCCTGCCCGATATGGCCTTTGCTGCGATCCGGCATGGCCCCATCGGAGATTGCAAGCTTGGCCACTATGATGCCGGTGCGGCCAGCCAGCAGGCAGGCCTGATCTCGGTTGTGCCCGGCGACGGCTGGCTGGCGGCTGTGGCGAGCAACTGGTGGGCCGCAGAACAGGCGCTGGCGAAGATCGCGCCCCGTTTCGTGTCGCGTGCCAGGCCCGACAGTGAGACGATCGACCGGGCGCTCGGCGATGCGCTGAAACGCGACGGAGACACTGTCAGCGCAGTTGGCGACGCGATGAATTACCTGTCGGCCAAGGTGGACTTTGCGGTGGATTACGCGATCGCGCCGGCGCTCCATGGCGGCATCGAGACCGCCAGCGCCACGGCCCGCATCGAAAACGGGCACTGCGAGCTTTGGGCTGCGAGCCAGGCTCCGCAGTCGCTGCGCAAGGCAGTGGCCAGGGCGCTCGATATCGCGGTTCAGGATGTAACGCTGTACCCCGTGCCGGCGGGCGGCAGTTTTGATGCGCGGCTCGAGCACGATCATGCGGTCGAGGCAGCCGTGATCGCCAGGGCGGTGAAACGTCCCGTCCAGCTGGTCTGGTCGCGGTGGCAGGATCATGTCGCGGGGCGGCCGCGGACCCCAGCTGCGGCGCATCTTGCGGCCCAGGTTGCGCCGGACGGATCGCTTGTCGCGGCACGAATCAAGGTCGCCATGCCGGCAGCGGCGCGCGAATTCGGCGGTCGGCTCTTCAATGGACGCAGCGCCTTTGCTGCTCTTGACCTTCAGGACGAAACCGACAGTCTGGCCACGGCGGGTCTCACTCCGCCTTACGCAGTTCCCAATCTGCTGGTCGAACATGTACCGGTTCGGACCCGGCTACCTACCGGCCGGATGCGCGGCAATTCGCATGGTATCGGCGCCTATCTGTTCGAAACATTCATTGACGAGCTGGCGGTCAAGGTGCGGCATGAACCGCTTTCCTACCGGATGTTTCTGCTTTCCGCGCAGCCGCGACTAGCTGCATGCCTGCAGCGCGCGGCAACGCTTGCCGAATGGGGCGGCGGTTCCGGCGGAAGCGGGCAGGGTCTGGCTTGCTGGAAGATGGCCCTGGGCGAGGCAGAGGGATATATCGCGGTGGTCGCCAGCGCGCGGCACGACGAGCGCGGGATCAAGGTGGACGAGCTGACTGCTGTCGCCGACGTTGGTCGCATCCTGAACGTTGATATCGCACGCCAGCAGATCGAGGGCGGATTGCTGTTCGGCCTTGGTCTCGCCAATGGATCGACCACACGGTACGCTCAGGGATTGCCGCAAACCGGACGGCTTGGCTTGCTTGGGTTGCCGCTGTTGGCGGATTGCCCGGATATCGTCACCGAATTCATAGATAGCGATGCCCCGCTTTTCGATCCGGGTGAACTTGGCGCGGTGGCGGCTCCTCCGGCGATCGCCAATGCGCTCGCCTCATCGGGATCGGTCCGGTCACACGCATTGCCGATCATGGGAGCGCCAATGTGAACTTGCCCGCCAATCATCCCCGCGTCAGCGCGCCGCGCATCGGCGTGCTCCTGGTCAATCTCGGCACACCCGATGAGCCGAGCCCGCGCGCAGTGCGGCGCTATCTCAAGGAATTCCTGTCCGATCGCCGTGTGGTGGAAATCCCGCGCCTGGTTTGGTGGCCGATCCTCAACGGCATCGTGCTAAACACTCGCCCGAAGAAGAGCGCGCACGCTTACGGGCAGGTCTGGACCGAAGAGGGCTCTCCGCTCGCCGCGATCACCAAAGCGCAGGCGCGCGGCCTGCAGGACCGGCTGGGCGCACGAATAGTGGTCAGTCATGCCATGCGGTACGGCAACCCTGCGCTCGGCGCGGAGATCCAGCGGATGAAGGATGCCGGTTGCGACCGCATCCTCGTGGCCCCGCTCTATCCGCAGTACTCTGGCGCCACCACGGCTACTGTCGCAGATGCGGTCGGACTGAAGCTCGCTGCCATGCGCTGGCAGCCGACACTGCGCAGCCTGCCGCCTTACTATGACGATCCGCTTCACATTGGCGCGCTGAAGGCGGACCTCGTCCGCCAGCTCGCGGCGCTTGATTTCAAACCTGAAGTGCTGCTGCTCTCGTTCCACGGCATGCCGCAGCGGACCCTCGAACTCGGTGATCCCTATCATTGTCAGTGCCAGAAGACTGCGCGGTTGCTTCGAGAGCATTTGGCGGGCGTACATCCGGAGTTGCGGATCGAGATCAGCTTCCAGTCGCGCTTCGGCCGGGCAAAGTGGCTCGAACCCGCAACCGACACGGTGCTAGCTGCAGAGGCGGCAAGGGGCACGAGGCGCCTAGCCATTGCTGCGCCGGGCTTTTCCGCCGATTGCCTCGAAACCCGGGAAGAGCTTGCCATCCGGGGACGCGAGCAGTTCATTGAAGCGGGCGGTGAGCACTTCGCTGCGCTCGATTGCCTGAACGCTTCGCAGGCCGGGATGGACATGCTTGAAGCGCTCGTCCGGCGCGAACTGGCGGGCTGGATTTAGGAAAACGATTAAGTTACATTTCTGTCAGTAAGAGGACGGACATGGCAACGCTCGCACCCGAAAAGCCCGCATTCACGCATTGGTCGCAAGGCCAGCCCGCCCGCGCACTCGATCACATACCTGGCGAGGATGGCTGGCCGATCATCGGCACGACGCTTGAGCTGCTGGCCGATCCGATCGGCTATGGTCAGAAGATGAAGGAGCGCTACGGCGCGATCTACCGCAACAACAGCTTCGGCCGGCGCGGAGTAGTCCTGATTGGCGCCGAAGCGAACGAGCTTGTCCTGTTCGACCGCGACAAGGTCTTCTCGTCTGAACAGGGCTGGGGGCCGGTGCTCGACCTTCTGTTCCCGCGCGGGCTCATGCTGCTCGATTTCGACCATCACCGGGTCGATCGCAGAGCGCTCTCGATCGCGTTCAAGCCGGGGCCGATGCGCCATTATGCCGATGCGCTTAACCGCGGGATTGCGGCGCAGGTAGCCAAGTGGGGCGGCGAGATGCGCTTCTACCCGGCGATCAAGCAGCTCACGCTCGATCTTGCCGCCGACAGTTTCCTCGGGCTGCCGTGGGGGCCTGAATCGCAGAAGATCAACCAGGCCTTCGTCGATATGGTGCAGGCCTCGATTGGGGTGGTGCGGCGGCCCCTGCCGTTCACCGCGATGGGCAAGGGCGTGGCAGGCCGCAAGTTCCTGATCGACTGGTTCACCGCAGAAACGCTGCGCCGCCGCGCCGAAGGGGGCGGGCAGGACATGTTCAGCCAGTTTGCCACCGCGACGCGCGAGGACGGTTCGTTGCTACCGGTCGACCAGGTGGTCGATCACATGATCTTCCTGATGATGGCGGCGCACGACACGATCACCTCCTCGGCAACCTCGCTGGTGTGGCTGCTCGCCAAGCATCCCGAATGGCAGGAAAAGCTGCGCGCCGAACTGCTCGCGGTGACCGGGGGTGAGGGCCGCGCGCTAAGCTACGACGATCTGGGCAAGGTCGACCTCACAGAGATGGCGTTCAAGGAATCGCTGCGGCTGATTCCTCCGGTGCCTTCGCTTCCGCGACGCGCGCTTAAGGACTTCACTTTTGGCGGATATACGATTCCTGCGGGCACGCAGGTCGGGATCAGCCCGGCGGCAGTGCACATGATGGAAGAATATTGGGACGAGCCCGCAAGGTTCGATCCGATGCGCTTCACGCCGGAGCAGGTGGCGCAGCGCCACAAATACGCCTGGGTGCCGTTCGGAGGCGGCGCGCATATGTGCCTGGGGCTGCACTTCGCCTACATGCAGATAAAGATCCTGATGGCGCAGATGCTCACCCGTTATCGAATCTCGGTCGAGCCCGGGTACGAGCCGAAGTGGCAGGCATGGCCGATCCCCAAGCCCAAGGACGGACTGAAGATCAGGCTTGAGCCGCTTTAGAAATCGACCGCGATCCCGTTCTTTTCCCAGTCGCCGTAGCGTGTGGGGTCGAGCGGGTCGGCGGGCGGCGGCACCGGTTCGGGCTGCGGCGCCGGATCGTTGGTCCAGTTTGCCGGCCTGGTGAACTTTTCCGGACGTTTGGTGGCGCGCTTGGTCATGCGCTCAAGATGAGCCTGCTGGCCCCCGATTGCAATTGCCTCTAGGGGCTCCCGATGGACATTCCCGGCCTCCCCGCGCGCAAAGGTGCATTGAAGCTGCTCGACGCCGTGCTCAATCGCGGCGAGACGCTCGACCAGGCGGCGCACAATGCGCTGCAAGGCGTGCACGGCAGCGCTGACAAGGCGCTCGCCCGCGCGCTCTCGGGCGAGGTGCTGCGTTGGCTGACCGACCTTGACCTGTTGATTGACAGCGCCACGCGGCAGGTCCTGCCGCCAGACGCCAAGGTGCGCTTTGTGCTCCGCCTCATGCTGGCGGGCTGGCTGCGGCTTGAAACCCCGCCACATGCGGTGATCGCGACCGGGCTGCCGCTCCTTGCCGGTGGTCCGCGTCGGCTCGCGCATGGGGTATTTTCGACGCTGTCCAAGCGCGGGGTTCAGTTGCCCGAAGTGCCGACGTTGCCCGATCGAGTGATTGAGCGTTGGGGTGGGCGGGCAGAGGCCATTGCCGCTGGTCTCGGTGCCTTGCCGCCGCTGGACCTGACGCTGCGTGATGCAGCCGAAACCTCGCTCTGGGCTGAACGCCTCGAAGGCATTTCGCTGATGCCCGGGCACATACGATTGGGCCGCGGCACGGCGGTCGAAAATCTTGAAGGATTCGAAGAAGGCGCGTGGTGGGTCCAGGACCTCGCCGCCAGCCTGCCCGCACGGCTGTTTGGCTCCGGCGTGGGGCGCTCGGCCCTCGACCTCTGCGCAGCCCCGGGGGGCAAGACCTTGCAGCTGGCAGCAGCGGGATGGAACGTCACCGCGCTCGATGCCAGCGCCAAGCGGCTCGAGCGGGTTCAGCAGAACCTTGACCGGACAGGCCTTTCGGCGACACTCGTCACTGCGAATGTGCTCGATTGGGAGCCGGACGCAGAGTTCGATGTCGTGTTGATCGACGCACCCTGCAGCGCTACCGGCACCTGCCGTCGGCACCCCGATGTGCTTCACCGCGTCGGCCCTCGCCAGATCGCCGAACAGGCGGAACTGCAAGCGGCCATGCTGGCTCGGGCGGCGAAGTGGGTGAAGCCGGGCGGGCGGCTCGTCTATGCGGTCTGTTCACTTGAGCGCGAAGAGGGAGAAGGGCAGGCCTGCTCGGTTACGCTGAAGGCCGACCCGATCGAGGCAAGCGAATTGCCCGCAGGTATCGAGCCCACCCGCGAAGGGTGGGTCCGGACAGATCCCGCAATGTTGGCTGAAGATGGCGGGCTGGACGGCTTCTTCATTGCGCGGTGGGCAAAGGGCTGACGCCAATCCCACTTGCCCTCCCCAGCCGCCGTGTCACACTGTGCGCGAAGAGGGGAACCCATGTACCGCACCATCGCACTAGCCGCCGCCGCGCTCGCCGTCTCGACCCCGGCCATGGCCTACCAGGCCGAGATCCGCCGCGACGATTGGGGCATCGCGCACATCCACGGCAAAACCGATGCCGATGCGGTCTACGGGATGATCTATGCCCAGGCGGAGGATGACTTCAATCGGATCGAAATGAACTACCTCACCAACCTCGGCCGCCGCGCCGAGGCCGAGGGAGAGGGCGCGATCTGGGGCGACCTGCGCCAGCGGCTGTGGATCGACCCGGTCGACCTGCAGGCGCAGTACGCCAAAAGCCCGCCGTGGCTGCGGGCATTGATGCGAGGCTGGGCCGCGGGGCTCAACCAGTACCTCGCCGACCATCCCGAGGTGCATCCCAAGGTCATAACGCACTTCGAACCGTGGATGGCGCTGAGCTTTTCCGAAGGCAGCATTGGCGGCGATATCGAGAACGTGCCGCTTACCCAGCTCGAAGCCTTCTATTCCGGACACCAGATTGCGATGACGGCGAACGAGCGCGGTTTGGAGTTCAAGGAACCGCTTGGGTCGAACGGCTTTGCGATCGGGCCTTCGCACAGCGCCAATGGCCATCCGCTGCTGCTAATCAACCCGCACACCAGCTTCTTCTTCCGCTCCGAACTGCAGGTTGAAAGCGACCAGGGGCTGCACGCTTACGGCGCGGTTACCTGGGGGCAGTTCTTCGTCTACCAGGGGTTCAACGAAGCCGCCGGGTGGATGCACACCTCTAGCTCGGTAGACAATATCGACGAGTTCAAGGAAGACACCTCTGCGCACCCAGGCGGCGGTTTCGCCTACCATTACGGCAAGGAAGTCCTGCCAGTCTCCGAGAAGAGGATCACGCTGAACTTCCGCAAGCCTGATGGCTCCATGGGCAGCCGCACCTTTACAACCTATGCGACGCGCCACGGTCCCGTCACTCGCCAGGAAGGCGGAAAGTGGATCGCGACCGCGCTGATGAACCGCCCGGTCGCGGCGCTGCAGCAAAGCTTCCTGCGCACCAAGGTGCACTCGATCGCCGAGTTCAGGAAGGTCGCCGCGCTTGCCGCGAACAGCTCCAACAATACCCTGTTTGCCGACAACAGGGGCGAATTTGCGTTGTTCCTGCCGCAGTTCATGCCGATCCGATCCAGCCGCTACGATTATACCAAGCCGGTCGATGGCAGCGATCCGCGAACTGACTGGCACGGCTACCATACGCTCGCCAGCTTGCCGCAAGTGGTCAATCCGGCGAACGGCTGGGTTTTCAACGTCAACGACGGGCCGTGGTGGTCCGCGGGCAAGGACAGCCCGAAGCAGGTGGCCTTCGCGCGCTATTTCGACACCGCGGGCCAGGAACCGCGCACCCCGCATGCGATCCGGGTTCTGTCTGCGCGGCCCACGTTTACCCTCGATCAGATGGTCGAGGCGGCCTACGATCCGTGGCTGCCGACCTTTGCCGATCTGATCCCCGGGCTGGTCGCGGCCAATGCGCGCCATCCCGATCCGGCGCGTGCAGAAGCTGTTGCCCTCCTCGGCAAATGGGACAATCGCTGGAGCCTGACCTCGACCGAGACCAGCCTCGCTGTGTTCTGGGCCGAGGCACTGTGGCAGCGTGGGCAGGACAAGGCCGCCGCGCAAGGCATCAGCGTGGAAACCTGGATGGCCAAAGCCAGCGACGAGGACCAACTCGCCGCGCTCGACAGCGCGATGACCCGGCTTAAGGCTGACTTCGGTTCCTGGCAGGTGCCGTGGGGCGAGATCAATCGATACCAGCGCAATGACGCCGCGATCATCCAGAACTTCGATGACGCCAAGCCGTCGGTGGCGGTGCCCTTCACTTCGGCGCAGTGGGGCTCGCTCGCCAGCTTCGGCGCTAAGCGCTATCCGGGAACCAAGCGCTATTACGGCACCTACGGCAACAGCTTCGTCGCCGCGGTAGAATTTGGCCCCAAGGTTCGGGCCCGCGCGGTCACCGCGGGCGGAGAGAGCGGCAATCCGGCTTCACCGCACTTCGCCGATCAAGTCGAACGCTACGCGACTGGTAACCTGCGGCAGGTCTACTTCTGGCCTGAGGAGCAAGCTGGGCACATCGTCTCGACCAAGGTGGTGAAGGGTCGTTAGGTGCAGCGATAATGACCAAGCCTGTGACACTGGCGCTTGGCACGCTGGCCTTGCTGGCCGGCGGGGCTGCGGCAATGCACTTAAAGGGCAACCGTGAAGGGGGGCGGGCGGCAGCATTCAGCGCCGCTCTGCCTTCGGCGGGAGGCGCATGGGTTGCCCCGAATGGTCTGATTCAAATCCCGCTCTGGCCGGGTACGCCGCCCGATACGCCATCTGGGCCGCTGCCCAAAGAGACTACCCAAACCGGCACCAATCCCAAGCGGTTCGCCGGGCTTCCAGTTACCGGCGTCTACGATGTGACCTTACCGACGATGACCGTGTTCCCGGCCAAGGGAAAGCCGACCGGGGCTGCTATGCTGGTGTTCCCGGGCGGCGGTTTCATGCAACTCGCAATCGATCTGGAAGGAACCGAAGCCTGCGACTGGATGACCGCCAAGGGCATTGCCTGTGTGCTGGTCAAATATCGCGTCCCGAACAGCAATCATCACTACGACGAGAAATGCGATTGCGGAGTGACCCCGCCGCACCTCACCGCGTTGCAGGATGCGCAGCGTGCGATCCGGCTGGTTCGCTCGCAGGCCAGTTCTCTCAAAATTGATCCCCAGCGAATTGGCGTGATCGGATTTTCGGCCGGGGGCTATCTGGTTGCACAAACCAGCAACATCTTCGCGCCTGCCTACAAGCCGGTCGACGCGATAGATCGGATAAGCAGCCGGCCAAACTTTGGCATCGCGCTCTATCCCGGGCATCTTTGCCGCAATAACGGAAAGCTTGATCCGGGCCTGAACGTCAGCGAGCAAACCCCACCGCAGATGCTGATTCAAGCGTGGGACGACCCGACCGACCCAGTGTGCAACAGCATTGTTTATGCCCGCGCGCTGGCTTCATTCGAGGTGCCGACCGAACTGCACCTGTTTGCAAAGGGCGGCCACGCTTTTGGGTTCCGTCCGACGGGACTTCCGGTTTCGCGCTGGCCCGCGCTCGCCGAGGATTGGCTGCGCGGGCTGGACATGATCTCGCGCTAAGCCTTCAGCTTTTCCCCAAAGCCCTTTTGCAGCTTGGCCAGCTTGGGCGGGATCACCGCGAGGCAATAGGGGTTTCGCTGGCCTTCGCCTTCCCAGTATTCCTGGTGGTAGTCCTCGGCCGGATACCAGGTCGCCGGACCTTCGATCGTGGTCATCACCTTTTCGCCGGGATGCGCGGCTTCCCAACGCTGAATCGCAGCCTCGCCCTCGGCGCGTTGTTCGTCATCGAGCGGGAACAGCGCGGTGCGGTACTGGGTGCCGATGTCGTTGCCCTGCCGGTTGAGCTGAGTCGGATCGTGCGTCGCCATGTGGATGTCGAGCAGGTCGGCATAGGAAACCACCGCCGGATCGAAACCGATGCGGATTGCCTCGGCGTGCCCGGTCGCGCCGCTGCACACGCTGCGGTAGTCGGGGT
>JBJTMA010000042.1:0-30374 GCA_046063295.1 Novosphingobium sp. | reverse complement strand
GGCCTGGGCTGAAACCAGAAAGAAGACCGGGCCAATCGACACCGCCAGCAAGGCCGGAACCCACAAAGCCTCCCATCCCGGTGCCGCAGCCGGCAGCGAGGCCAGCTGAATCGGCAAGGTCAGGGCCGCAAGAGCCAACAGCCCCAGGTGCAGCTTTGCCTGTGTTCGAAAAGGCAGCTTCGACAAACGGTGGGCATAGGCATATCCCCCCAGCAACAGCGCCTGATAGACCAGCATGGCGCTGTTCCACACGTTGGGCGCGCCGCCAAGGCGGGGCAGGGCCATGCGCGCGACCATCGGCTGGACCATGAACAGCAGGAACGACCCCGCCAGGATCGTCGCGACGAACAAGGCGCGCTGCGCCGTCCCCCCCTTGCTGGCCATGGCGCTCAACCGTTCAGCAGCCGGGCGGCATGGGCCGCGTGATAGGTCAGCACACCCGAGCAGCCCGCGCGGCGGAAGGCCAGCAGCGTTTCGAGCACCAGCGCGTCGCGATCCCCCGCTCCGGCGGCGGCGGCAGCCTCGATCATCGCGTATTCGCAGCTCACCTGATAGGCGAAGACCGGCACTTCGAAGCGCTGCTTCACCCGCACGACGATGTCGAGATAGGGCAGGCCCGGCTTGACCATCACGCTGTCGGCACCTTCGGCAAGGTCCATGGCAACTTCGCGAAGGGCCTCTTCGCCGTTGGCCGGGTCCATCTGATAGGTTTTCTTGTCACCCTTGAGCAGCCCCCCAGACCCTACCGCATCGCGGAACGGGCCGTAGAAGGCGCTGGCATACTTGGCGGCATAACTCATGATCTGGACGTTGGCGTGGCCTTCTTCCTCCAACGCATCTCGGATTGCGCCGATGCGGCCGTCCATCATGTCCGAAGGTGCGATCACGTCCGCGCCGGCGGCAGCCTGATTGAGGGCCTGCCCGATCAGAACGTCGACCGTGGCATCGTTGACGACGTAACCCGCTTCGTCGACCAGCCCGTCCTGCCCGTGGCTGGTATAGGGATCGAGCGCGACGTCAGTTAGCACGCCGATAGCGTCTCCGCAGGCATCCTTGATCGCGCGTATTGCCTGGCACATCAGGTTGTCGGGATTGAGCGCCTCCGCTCCGTCGTCGCTGCGCAGTTCGGGCTGGGTGTTGGGGAACAGGGCGAGGCATGGAATGCCCAGCGCCATCGCTTCCCTGGCGCGCTGCGCGATGAGATCGACCGACCAACGCGAGACCCCGGGAAGCGAGCCGATGGGTTCCTCATTGTTCCTGCCCTGAGTCACGAACAACGGCCAGATCAGGTCTGCCGGGGTGAGCATCGTTTCGCGGTGCAGCGCCCGGCTCCAGGCTGAAGCGCGGCTGCGGCGAAGTCGGGTGGCGGGGAATTGGCCAGTCATGCGCGGCTTGTAGTGCCCGCCTCACGGCGGTGCAACACCGGCCCGGGCGAGCCGGATAAGTCGGCAACCTCAGCTGCCGAGGCGGTCGATTTCGCGCCGACCGACCGGCCCGGTCGCGGCCTGGCGCGGCGCCAGACTGGCGCCAGCCGCTCCGGGTTTGACCGCCTTGAGCTGCGCCAAGCGCGTCTTGTACGCCGCGAGTTCGTTCGAATCGACCTGGCTGGTCACAGTGAAGCTCACCGTCGCCGGATTGACCGGGGCACCGCCGCGGTAAAGTTCGTAGTGAAGATGCGGACCGGTCGAAAGCCCGGTCGAACCGACGTATCCGATTACTTGGCCCGCGCGGACATGGCTTCCCGAGCTCACGGCGATCCGGCTCATGTGCCCGTATCCGGTACCGAAACCGCCGCCATGTTCAAGCCTGACGTAATTGCCGTGACCACCATGCCACCCGGCGAAGGAAACCGTCCCGTCACTTACGGCATAGATAGGCGAGCCATAGGCGGCGCCAAAATCGATCCCGGCGTGAAGCCGCGAATAGCCCAGGATCGGGTGGCGGCGCAGCCCAAAGCCTGATGTGATGTGCCCGCCGATCACCGGCATGATCAGCCCCGAACGCTGCTGGCCCATGCCCGAGGCTTCGTAGAACTGACCGTCCTTGCCCCACCGCAGCAGCTGCGCCTCCGGCTTGCCGCCACGTTCGAGCCCGGCGAACAACAGGTCGCCAACCTGGGCTTCGCCGCTTGCGGCGCGGCGATAGGACACGATCATGTCGAAAGTGTCGCCTGGCTGGATCGTCCCGTCGAGACTGAGGTGCTGGTCGAGTACCTCAAGGTACTGCTGGATTGCCTCGATCGGCGCTCCGGCAGCGCGTGCCGACATGTAGACGCTGCTTCCCACGGTGCCGCGAATGCGGAGCGGCGTGGTATCTACTGCAATGGCATGCTGCTCGATATGAAGGACGCCGCCGCTGCGAACGATCGCGAGATCGAGATCGAAGCGGGCCCGAAATGCCAGACGTTCCAGCGGACGGGATGCCCCGGCATCGGCGCCCAGCGCGATGTCAAACTGGGTGCCCGGTGTAATCTGGGAGGTCGGCATCACAGCAGCGACGAGGTTGACTACCGCTGCGCTGTCAGCGCCGTTCAATCCGGCGCGCGAAAGCATGTAGGCGAGGCTATCACCCTGACCGAAGGTCGCCGTGAATGACAGCGAGTTGCGCTGCGGCACCGTGGCGGACAGTGCCAGCGCTGCGGTAGGTGCCATGTGGCGTCCGCTATCGCCCCCAAGTGCGAGCGGCTGGATCATCTGGCTGCGAAATTCATCGCGCGCATTCGAATCCAGCGGCATGGTCGGCATAGCCGCGAGCGCGACGGTACCCGGAATCATCGAGATGGACAGGGCAATCAGGGTAAGCAGGGTAATAAGGCCGCGAAACCACCGGCGGCTACCGATGTTTTCAGCCAGGTCCGGTGCCCAGTCTAGTTCTGCCCAGTCAATCGCCGCAATTCGTTGGCGCAGATTGCCTGGGCGTGCGGACGCTGCGGGCGCATTGACCGGCACCAGCACCGCCGCAAGCGGTGCCGCCTGGCCGAATCCCTGAAATTCGCGCGCCTTGAACGCCAAGCTCTGCCTCGCCCCCGAAAGAAACCGCCAAGAGCCGGTTCCCTGCACCCGGTTTGGTTAATCTTCGCCTAAACCCATTTAAAAAAGGCAAGTCTTTGCAGTGTTCTCGGCGGGGATGTTTCACGCTCATGCCTTGTCGCAGCGCATTTGCGATGCCACATCGATCGAGGCCATGGCCCAGCATTCGCGATCTTCCGATTCGACCCGCCTCAAGGCGGTGCTTGGCCCGACCAACACCGGCAAGACGCATCTCGCGATCGAACGGCTCTGCGCGCACTCTTCCGGCGCGATCGGCTTTCCGCTGCGGCTGCTGGCGCGCGAGGTTTACGACAAAGTCTGCAAGATCAAGGGCGAGGGCCAAGTCGCGCTGATCACTGGCGAAGAGCGGATCGAACCCAAAGGCGCGCGCTACCTTCTCTGCACGGTCGAAGCCATGCCGGTCGGCGCGGACGTGGCCTTCATGGCGCTCGACGAGGCCCAGCTCGCCGCGGACCGTGAACGCGGGCACATCTTCACCGACCGCCTGCTGCATGCACGCGGTCGGGAAGAGACAATGATTCTCGGCTCAGCGACAATCGAGCCGCTGGTAAAGAGCTTGCTGCCACATGCCGAAGTCGTCTCGCGGCCGCGTTTCTCGACGCTGACGCACAGCGGGGCACGGAAATTGTCACGCATCCCGCCGCGCAGCGCGATCGTCGCCTTTTCGGCCGAGCAGGTCTATGCAGTCGCGGAAATGTTGCGGCGGTTCCGTGGCGGCGCGGCGGTGGTGATGGGCGCGTTGAGTCCCGAAACCCGCAATCGCCAGGTGGCCCTGTATCAATCGGGTGAGGTCGACTACCTGGTCGCGACCGATGCGATCGGGATGGGCCTCAATCTCGACATCGATCATGTCGCCTTTGCCGGACTTTCCAAGTTCGACGGACAACGCCAACGGCGACTGACCATCACCGAGATGGCACAGATCGCGGGGCGGGCAGGTCGCCACCAGCGCGACGGCACCTTTGGTACGCTGGCGGGAAGTGGCAGTCATGACGCCGAATTCACACCCGAGGAAGTCTATGGCATCGAAGAGCACCGTTTCCCGCCATTAACCCGCCTGTTCTGGCGCGAACCCGAACCCGATTGCCAATCGGTCGCCGCGTTGCTGGCCGACCTCGCCCGCCCGCCCGAGCGACCCGAACTGGTCCTCGCTCCCGAGGCGATCGACCTTGCCGTCCTGCGCCGACTTGCCGAAGACGAGGAGCTGATGGCAGGCCTGCGCGGCAGCGCGCAGGTTGCCCGACTGTGGGACGTCTGCCGTCTGCCCGATTTCCGCCAGCACGGCGCCGAGGTTCACGCCCGGTTCGTGGCGCGATTATGGCAGGATCTGCGCGGCGGGATGCTCGGTGGCGACTATGTGGCGCAAGCGATTGCGCAGCTCGACAATCCCAGCGGCGATATCGATACCTTGCAGATGCGCATCGCGGCGATCCGCAGCTGGGCCTATATCTCGCAGCGCCCCGACTGGGTACTGGCGCGCGAGGAAATGGCGGCTCGAGCCAGGGCAGCAGAGGCCCGGCTTTCAGACGCCCTTCACGCCCGTCTGACCGAGCGGTTCGTCAATCGCCGCACCTCGGTGTTGATGAAGAAGTTGGGACCCGATGCCGCCCTCCTGCCTGTCGAGCTGGCCGGGGACGCGGTGCAGGTCGACGGCGAGACGATCGGACAGCTCGCCGGGTTTCGCTTCACGGTCGACCCGGCGGCACGCTTTGCCGACCACAAGATGTTGCTTGCTGCGGCCGAACGCCATCTGCCCGGATTGCGTCATCGGCGAGCCGAGAAATTGCTCGCCGAACTCGGAGCGAGTGCCGAATGCCTATTCCTGGCCGGGGCCGTCATCACCTGGAATCATGATCCCGTTGGGCGGCTGAAGGCTGGACGGAACTTGCTCGCGCCGCGCGTGGAACTCGAACCTGGTCTGCTGACGCTGGAGCAGAACCTTCGTGAACGGCTGACAGCAGCGCTCGGCGCATGGCTCGAACGCCGGTTGGGCGCACTGGCCCCGCTGCGCCAGCTGGAGGCGGCGACGACCGATACCGCTGCAGGCCCGATGTTACGGGCACTTCTGATCAAGCTGGTCGACGCTGGGGGAATAATGCCGCGCGACCATGCCGAGCTGGCGAAACTCGACAAGGAACATCGTGGAGCCCTGCGCAAGCTAGGCGTGCGGATCGGGGCAATCGATGTGTTCCTGCCTGCCATGCTCAAACCGGCGGCCATCTCGGCCTGGAGCACGCTCAAGGCTGCGCGCGGGACCGACCAGGCGAAACCCGTGCCGGGCATGGTGCCAGTCATAACGCTGCCAAGCAGCTCGGCTCTGCCCCATGGTTATCGCCGGCTTGGCGATCAGGCCCTGCGCATCGATATGGCCGAGAAACTGCTTCATGCGGCACATTCAGTGCGATCCGCGCGCGGCAACAGGCCGTTCGTCCTCGACCCGGCCTTGGCTGTGTCGATCGGACTTACAACCGCAAGTTACGCCCGGCTCCTTCGCCTCGGCGGGTTCCGGCCGATCGTGCCGCGCCCTTTGGCTGCCGGCATGTTCGGACCGCCGCAGCTGCCCCGCTGGCGCTGGCTCGCGCCAGCACCGGGACGTGGCAGGCCACAACAGGCGTTCGCGGCCATGCCGGGCAATGCCTTCGCCGCGCTTGCCGAGCTGATCCGCTGATGCGCATCGACAAGCTGGTGTGGTACCTGCGCTTCGCCGCCAGCCGGAACCTGGCCCAGCAATGGATTGAAACCGGCCATTTCCGGCTCAATGGGCACCGCATCGACAAGCCCGGCAGCGGGGTCAAGGTTGGCGATATTGTGACCTTGCCGCTGCGCTCGCGCGTTCTCGTAATCGAACTCCTGTGCTTGCCGATACGCCGCGGCCCGGCAATTGAAGCTCTGACACATTACCGCGTGCTTGACGGCGCGCGTGAAAATCCCATAGCACCGCCGCAAACACCTTTGCCTTAGGGGACAGAATGCCATGACCTATGTCGTCACCGACGCCTGCATCAAGTGCAAGTACATGGACTGCGTCGAGGTCTGCCCGGTCGACTGCTTCTACGAGGGCGAGAACATGCTGGTGATCAACCCCAGCGAATGCATCGATTGCGGCGTGTGCGAGCCTGAATGCCCGGCCGAAGCGATCTTGCCCGATACCGAAAGCGGGCTGGAGCAGTGGCTTGAGCTCAACGCAAAATACTCGGCCGAGTGGCCCAACCTCACCACCAAGAAGGAAACTCCCGCGGACGCGGACGAGCACAAGGGTGAGGAAGGGAAGTTCGACAAGTACTTCTCGGCGGAGCCCGGTGAAGGGGATTGAGGAAGGTCCGGGGCGCGTTTCCTGACCAGCCGAATGTGACATCGCGGGACACTTGCAATCGGCGCAATCGCCAGCGCTGGTAATTTTGTTGCGGACATGCTATATAATGCCCAAGCACGGCGGGATTCCGGTCCCGCGGTTTTGAGGCGAGTAGACCGGACGGACCAATCGATAGCACCGAAGGAATTATCGGACGAGGCCCAGGCCACGTTCCGCCAGAGCGGTGTTCGGCCCCAAGCCGGCAAGTGAAAGGACCTTACATGGTGACCAAGGCGCAGGCCTTCGACGTTGGTGACTACGTTGTTTATCCCAAGCACGGCGTCGGCCGGGTGATCGAACTGCTCGAGCAGGAAATCGCCGGCATGCAGCTTGAACTTTACGTGCTGCGTTTCGAGAAAGAGCGCATGACTCTGCGGGTTCCGGTCAGCAAGGTCGAAGCAATCGGCATGCGCAAGCTGTCGAGCGACAAGACCCTGCGCGAGGCGCTCGATACACTCAAGGGCAAGCCCAAGGTCAAGCGCACCATGTGGTCGCGCCGCGCCCAGGAATACGAAGCCAAGATCAATTCGGGCGACCTGGTATCGATTGCCGAAGTGACCCGCGACCTGTTCCGCGCCGACGACCAGCCCGAGCAAAGCTATTCGGAACGGCAGATTTTCGAAGCCGCCTCGTCGCGACTCGCGCGCGAACTGGCTGCGATGGAAAAGACCGACGAACCTTCGGCGCTGAAGAAGATCCTCGCGATCCTCAACGAACATGCGCCCAAGTATTACGCCGAGGCGGCCGCAACCGCCTAATCGACGTCAAGCTTCCAGATCACCGAAAGGGCCGCTCCAGCGATGGTGCGGCCCTTGTCGTTCAGCCCTTGAACATTGCGTGCTGCTGTATTATGTCGGCAATACAGATAGCAGGAGAGTCGTGATGAAGTTCAATCTGGGCAAGCTAGGCCGGGCTTTGGGGCCGATCATCGCGATCGCGCTCGCCGCTGGTGCCTCGGGCTGCGACGGCAAGGTGACGATCAACGGCGAAGGCAAGCCTCTCGCCGAACTCGACATGTCGGGCGCCGCACCACAGGAACTGGTGCTGGCGGGGCCTGACGAAGTCCACGTTACCACCGGCGACAAGCTATCGATCACGGTTGAGGGTGATCAGGCGGTCAAGGACCAGCTGCGCTTTGCGCTCAAGGACGGCAGCCTGGCGATTCATCGCAAGGACAAGATGTTCGGATCGGGCGATCACATCGCGATCATCAACGTCACCATGCCCGCCCCGCGCGAGGTGGTGATGGCCGGTTCGGGCAAGATCGTCACCGCGCAACTGGCCAGCAAGGCTGAAGTCACCGTGGCCGGATCGGGAACGATCGAAAGCAGCGCGCTTGCGGGCGATTCGCTTGACCTGACGATCGCCGGTTCGGGCAACTTCCGCGCCGCGGGCAATGTGAAGTCGCTCGACATGACCATTGCCGGAAGCGGCTCGGCGGCAATGGATGCGCTGCGAGTCGACAAGGCCGACGTGTCGATCGCTGGCTCGGGCGATGCTGCCTTCACCTCGGACGGTGAGGTCGATGCCTCGATCATGGGTTCGGGCAGCGTAACGGTGAAGGGCCGCGCCCGCTGCACCGTAAGCTCGATGGGTTCGGGCAAGCTTGTCTGCGAAAGCGGTGTTACCGAGACCGACAAGGACCATCGAAGCACCCCGCCCAACCCGCCGGCCGCTCCTGAACCCCCGGCTCCGCCGAAGCCTTGATCCTGCGCGGGTTCAGTCCCGGGTAATGCTTGAGGCTCCAGGGTCAAAGGCTCTGGAGCCTCTTTATGCGTACCGTGACTGCACTGGCCATTTCCCTTGCCCTTGGCGGGTGCGGGGTCGGCACCGTCATCAATGTCGCGACAGCGCCGGTGCGCGCCGCGAGCAAGACGGTCGACCTTGCCACCACCAGCCAATCCGAACGCGATGAAAAGCGCGGGCGCGCGCTGCGCAAGCTCGAGGCGCGCTACGGCAAGCTCGACCAGGAATTTACCAAGCAGGACAAGCAGTGCCTTGGGGGCGACACGGAATCTTGCGTGAAGCGCGATGGAATTGCCGCTGAAATGAGTGCGATCCGCCCCCGGTTACCCGCCGATCCCGAGTGATCAGGCGGCTGCGCGGCGCAGTCTGTCATTGATCGCCGCGCCGAGTCCCGATTCGGGCACGGCGGCGATGGCAATGCGGCGTTGAGGCGAAGCCGCGCCTTTGTGCAAACCCGCATAAAGCCGCGCGGCAGCCTCCGACAGGTCTGCCGAAGGAGACAGATTGTAATCACCCGCCAAGGCGCCAAATCCGATAAGAAACTCATCGGGCTCCGCCGCATCGGCGTTGAGCCTCACGGGCTTCCCCGGTGCATAGTGGCTGGCCAGCTGGCCCGGCGCCTCGATCCAGCCCCCGGCGTGCGACTCCCGATTTGCACCTAGCGCGTCCTGCAAAAATTCGAGCGAGACCGGCCCGGGCCGAAGCTGCTCCCAAGTGCCATCGCTGCGCAGCGCGACGATCGTGCTCTCAAGCCCGGTAGCGCAGACTCCCCCGTCAAGCACCAAGTCGATGTGCCCCTGCAGCGACTCCGCGACGTGCGCCGCGCTGGTCGGGCTGACCCCGCCGCTGCGGTTTGCCGAGGGCGCCGCGAGCGGCACACCGCTCGCATCGAGTACCGCGCGCATCACCGGATGCGCCGGACAGCGCAGCGCGATCGTATCCAGACCGGCCGTCACCGCGGAAGCGATTCGGGCACCCCGCTTCAAGGGCAAAACCATGGTCAGTGCGCCCGGCCAGAATTGAGCCGCAAGACTGCGCGCGCGCTCGTCGAAATCGGCAAGCGCCTCGGCGTGCGCCGCATCGGGTACGTGGACAATCAATGGATTGAAGCTTGGCCGGCCTTTGGCGGTGTAGATCGCCGCTACGGCTTTTGCGGAATCGGCACGGGCGGCAAGCCCGTAAACCGTCTCGGTCGGGAGCGCGACCGGCTTCTCATCCACGATCATGGCAGCCGCCGCCGCGATTCCTGCGCGGTCGGCTGGGACGATCGAAGGGCGGAGATGCTTGCCGGACATGCTGCCGCGCTATAGGCGTCGAGAGGCAAAGCCAAGGAAAAGCGCTAGGGCCCGCATATGGAATACAAAGCCAATATCGCCGATCAGATCCTTGCGATCCGCGTCAACGCCAGCATCGGAGAGCTTGCAGCGGATGAGCGATTCGCCGCTGCCAGTCCCGATATGGTCGAAGCGATCGTCGAAGGGATCGGTCAATTCGCGGCCGGCGAGTGGGCACCGCTCAATCGCATCGGCGACCAGCAGGGCGCGGTACTGGCCAACGGGACCGTGTCGCTCCCTGCGGGGTTTGAAGAGGCCTATCACCACTACGTCGAGCAAGGCTGGAATGCGATCGCCGGCGATCCCGGGTTTGGCGGCCAAGGCCTGCCCTTCACGCTTTCGGCAAATGTGATCGAAAACCTCGGCACCGCCAATATGGCATTCGGCCTGCTGCCGATGCTGACCGTCGGCGCGATCGAGGCAATCAGCCATCACGGCAGCGCGGCGCAGAAGGACCTCTATCTCGCCAAACTGATCAGCGGCGAATGGTCGGGCACCATGAACCTCACCGAACCGCAGGCGGGTTCGGACGTCGGCGCGCTGCGTACGACCGCCACCCCGGTGGCTGACGGCACCTATCGGATCAAGGGCACGAAGATCTTCATCACCTGGGGTGAGCACGACCTTGCCCGCAATGTGATACACCTGGTCCTTGCCCGCACCCCGGGGGCCCCCGCCGGAACGCGCGGGATCTCGCTGTTTGTGGTGCCCAAGTATTTTGTGAAATCGGACGGCAGCCTTGGCGGGCATAACGACCTGCGCTGCGTCAGCCTGGAGCACAAGCTGGGGATCATGGCCTCCCCGACCTGCGTGATGAGCTTCGGCGATAATGACGAATGCATCGGCGAGCTGGTGGGGCACGAGAACGAAGGCCTCAAAGCCATGTTCACAATGATGAATTCGGCACGGATCAATGTGGGCAACCAAGGTGTTCAGATTGCCGAGCGGGCGCTGCAGGCTGCGCAGTACTATGCGCGCGAACGTGTGCAGTCGGCGCGCGCGGGTTCGCCCGACAAGAGCCCGGTGGCGATCGTCGAGCACCCAGATGTGCGGCGGATGCTGCTGCGCATGCGCGCGCTGACCGAAGGCGCGCGGGCCCTGCTGTATTACACCGCCGGACAAGTCGACCGCGGCGCGCTTGGCGATGCCGCAGCACAGGCCCGGGCCGATTGCCTGGTGCCGATGCTCAAGGCCTGGGGTACCGATGTAGGCTGCGAGGTCGCCAGTCTGGGCGTGCAAATTCACGGCGGGATGGGTTTTGTCGAGGAAACCGGAGCTGCCCAGCATTACCGCGATGCACGGATTGCGCCGATCTACGAAGGCACCAACGGCATCCAGGCAGCGGACCTGGTTACCCGCAAGCTCGGCTACGAAAGCGGCGCCGTCGTGACGTCGCTGTTCCGCGAGGCGGCGAACGGTGTCGCCGACTACCCAGAACTTGCAGCACTGGCGAAGGATTGCCAGGACGTCGCCGAGTGGATGCTAGCGCCAGCGAGCCTCGATGACCGGCTTGCTGGCAGCGTACCCTTCTGCACGATGGCCGCAGTCGCCGTTGCAGGCTGGCAGCTGGCGCGCCAGGTCGAAGCGCAGCTCGGCGACGACAGCCCGCAAGCCCAGGCAAAGCGGGTGGTCGCACGCTATTTTGCCCAACATGTTGCGGCCGAAGCGCGCGGGCTCAAGGCAGCGGCGATGGATGGCGCCGGGTTGCTTTACGCGCTCGACAGCGCGGCGCTCACCGGATGAGCGAAGAGGCCCTTGCACGGATCGCCGCTGCGCTCGAGGCGCTGGCCGGGCAGCCGGCACCGGACACCGATTGGTTGGCGGCACCGGGCTACGTGTGGGACGGTGCTGCACGACCCGTCGCGTCGATCACGGCACCCAGGCTTGACCTGATCAGGGGGATCGATGCGCAGAAGGCCAAGGTTACCCTTAACGTTGCGCGTCTTGCAGATGGGCACGCCGCGCATGACATGCTGCTGTGGGGTGCACGCGGAACCGGCAAATCGGTTTTGCTTCGCGCCGCTGTCACCGAGGCTCAACGCGTCGATCCGGACCGCCTTGCATTGGTGCAGGTCGCGCCCGAGGCGCTGGGCAGCCTGACAGGTCTTTTCTCTGTACTCGCCAAAGTCGATCGCCGTTTCCTGGTCTTTATCGACGACCTCGGCTTCGAAGAAGGCGATACCGCCGGTCCGCGTGCCTTGCGGTCTTGGCTTGAGGGCGGAGTCGAGGCGCGACCCGGCAACGTGCGGCTTGCGGTTACATCAAATCGGCGGGCGATCGTCCCGCGTCACTTGTCCGAGCAGGACGATCCGATCAACCCGCGCGATGCTGTTGACGATCAGCTTGCGCTGGCAGACCGATTCGGGCTCTCGCTGGGCTTTCACGCCTGCAGCCAGGACGATTATCTAGCGATCGTGTCCGGATATGCGCAGCACTATGGGCTCAGCCACGATGCGGCAGACGCGCTCGAATGGGCGAAACGGCGCGGGGCGCGGTCGGGCCGGGTGGCCTGGCAATTCATTACCGAGCTTGCCGGCGCCGCGGGGATATCGCTGGAGGGCTAGGGGAAAGGACCTAAGGCTGCTTGCCTAGGCTATCCTGCTTCAGCTTGAGCGTGTTCTGCCCGGTCGGCGCGATGATCGAGCGCAGCGGCGGGATCTTTTCGGACACCACCGGCACGATAGCCGCGGCCGGTTTTGCTCCAGGCGCGACCACCCGCCAGATGATCCCGCCGGTATCGTCACTGACCAGCAGCGCGCCATCGCGGGCAAAGCCGACCCAGGTCGGACGACCGTGCGCTTTTCCATTGCCGTCGAGGAACCCGCCCAGCAGCGGCTGCGGCAGGCCTATCGGATTGCCGCGGGCATCGAATTTCACGAAGACCACGTCATAGCCCGAAAGCGGGGTCCGGTTCCATGAACCGTGCCGCGCGATCACCGCGCCATTGGCATAGTTCGGACCCAGCAAGGCGCCGCCCTGCACAAAAGCCATGCCCAGCGCGGCCACGTGCGCACCCAGCGCATATTCCGGCTTCCGGACGAAATCATCAAAGTATTCCGGCGGACCATAATTGGGCCGCTTGTCCTCATGCGTTTTCCACCAGACCCACGGCCAGCCGTAATGCGCGCCGATCGGAACGTTGGTCAGGTAATCTGGCACGAGATCGGGGCCCAGCTGATCACGCTCGTTGACTGTTACCCACAATTCGCCGGTCGAAGGGTTCCAGGCGAGACCGTTGGGATTGCGCAGGCCCTTGGCGTACTGGCGGGGATATTCCTTGCTCGCAAAGGTCTTTTCCCAGATCGTCGCGCGGCCTTCCTCCGCCTTGGCACCGTTTTCGCCGACATTGCTGGAGGAACCGACAGCGACGTACAGTCGCTTCCCGTCCTGGCTCAGAAGCAGGTTGCGCATCCAGTGGTTGCCGCCGCCCGGCAGATCCATCACCTTCGTCGGTTGGCTGGAAAGCGCGGTTTCGCCAAGCTTGTACGGGAAGCTCAGCACGGCATTGTGATTGGCTACGTATAGCGTGTCATTCTGCCAGGCGAGACCTGAGGGCGAGGCCAGACCATTGCCCTGGCGCAGGACGAAGCGCTGGTCGGCCTTGCCGTCGCCATCGCTGTCGCGCAGCAGGATCAGCGCGTCGGGTGAGCCCTTGTTTGCGCCCGCGCGGTTCATGATTTTCTTCGCGATCCAGCCGCTGAAGCCGCTCATGTTATTGGGCGGAGCGTCGGCTTCGGCGACGATCACGTCACCATTGGGCAAAGAATAGATTACCCGCGGATGGTCAAGGCCTTCGGCGAAGCGGCTGACCTGGAGGCCGGGCGCGGCAGTCGGCGCCTGGTTGGCGGCCCAGCCGATCGGCTTGGCGATCGAGACCGAAGGAATCATCTCCTCCTTGGGGGCGACCAGCACGGGGTCCCTGCCCGACAGTTCGTCGAGCGTCTTTTCGGCCGGGGTGCCGCGCCAGATCCAATAGAAGAACCCGCCGAAGACGAGGAGAATTACCGCCAGGGCAACGAGCAGCTTGCGTTTGGTCGACATGTGGCAAGACTTAGGGCTAAGGTGGCCCAGCGGCAACTCCCCGCGGCGCATTTGGCAAGACAATGTATCATTTTACGCCCACATCCGGCCAGACCAAGCCGGAACTCTACCGTGAACTCGTCGATTCCGCTGCCGCGCTGGTAGCAGGGGAGCGAGATGGCATAGCCAACATGGCCAATCTGGCCGCGCTTATCTGGCAATTCGTGCCGCGGCTCAATTGGGCCGGGTTCTACCGGGTACAAGGCACGGAACTGGTGCTCGGGCCGTTCCAGGGCAATGCCGCCTGCATCCGGATTCCCTTCGGCCAAGGCGTGTGCGGCACGGCTGCGGCATCCGGAGAGACCCAGTTGGTGCCGGACGTCCATGCCTTTCCCGGCCATATTGCCTGCGACGCGGCAAGCGCTTCCGAACTTGTCGTGCCCGTGGTTCGCGCCGGCAAGGTAATTGCTGTCATCGATCTCGACAGTCCGGACCTTGCCAGATTCGACGAACAAGATGCGCGCGGGGTCGAACTGCTGGCAGGGGCGATCGCCGAAGCGATCTAGCGCTTTCTTTCCTGCACCGAAACGGGACACACGCACATCTGCAGCGGCGAAGGCTTGGAACCTTGCCGAGCCTGATGCTAAATTCCGTCTTAATGCCGGAATAGCCCGGTCCTGTTCAGGGGATTGCCATGATCACTCGCGCTCTTCGCTGCTCGCTGCTGGCAGCTGCGGCATTCGGCTTTGCGGCTCCGGCACTGGCCCAACCCGGCCCGCCACCACCGCCGCCCGGCATGCCGCCGTTGGGCGCGGTCGATGCCGGCGGGAACTATTATGGTGACCCGCGCGGCGCGCCACTGCCCGATCCCAGGCCCGAATGGCACGGCGATCAGCCCGGCATGCCAGGACCCCAGGCGGGCGGATATGATCACGCGGCATATGAACAGTCCCGTGCGGACTGGTTGTCCGAGTGTCGCCGCAACCACGGCAACGGCAACATGGTTGGCGGAGCCGTCGTCGGCGGGGTCGTAGGCGGAGTTCTGGGCAACCGGATCGCGGGGCGCGGCAACCGCGTTGTCGGGACTGTCGTGGGCGGGACATTGGGCGCGGTCGCGGGCGGCGCGATCGGCAATGCCGCCGATCGCCGCAGTGCGCGCGATTATTGCGAAGCTTACCTCGACCGGTACACCACCTGGCAGGCGGCACCAGGCTACGGACAGGGCCAGGTTACATATGGCTATGCCCCGATGACGGTCATGGTCCCGGTCGCCTATGTCCAGACACAGCAGGGTCAGCGCGAATGCACCACGACCGTGACGACCGAAGAGTTCGTGACGGAGGTGCCCCAGCGGCCCAAGGTGCGCCGCATGATCCGTCCGCGCATGCCCGTGGCGCCGCGCCCCGCGCCGGTTGCCGACAAGCGAGTCCGCATCAATTGAGCCAAACCGGCCTGACGCTTAAAGGGGGCCAACCGGCCCCCTTTTTCGTGTCGGCCTAAAGCTTGCGGCCGATCAGTTCCTTCATAATCTCGTTGGTGCCGCCGAAGATCCGGGTGACCCGTGCCGAGCGCCAGGCCCGGGCGATCGGGTACTCGTTCATGTAGCCCGCGCCGCCGTGAAGCTGGAGGCACTTGTCCATCACCTCCCACTGCAAGTCGGTGTGCCACAGCTTGGCCGCGGCGCCTTCCTCGGGGGTGAGCTCGCGCTTCAGGTGCCGGGCCAGCGCCCAATCAAGGTGCGCCCAGCCGACCTGGAGTTTGGCCTTGAGGTCAGCCAGCACGAAACGCGAGTTCTGGAAATCGAGGATCGGCTTGCCGAACGCCTTGCGATCGCGAGTGTATTCGACCGTATCGTCAAATGCCCGCTGCGCACTGGCCTGCGCCGAAACCGCAATCGACAAGCGCTCCTGCGGCAGCTCGCTCATCAGGTAGATGAAGCCCTGGCCTTCCTCGCCGAGGCAGTTGGTGATCGGAACGCGCACGTCTTCGAAGAACAGCTCGGAAGTATCGGCCTCGTCCTGCCCGATCTTGTCGAGGTTGCGCCCGCGCTTGAACCCATCGCGGTCGGCTTCGACCAGCACGATCGAAACGCCCTTCCACGCCGGCTGAACTTCGGTATCGGTCTTGACGCAGACCAGGATCAGGTCGGCGTTCTGGCCATTGGTGATGTAGGTCTTCGACCCGTTGATGACATAATGGTTGCCGTCTTTCCTGGCAGTTGTGCGCATCCCTTGGAGGTCGCTGCCGGTGCCTGGTTCGGTCATCGCGATTGCGGTGATAGTCTCGCCCGCGACCATGCGCGGGAGCCACTTGGCCTTCTGCTCGTCCGAACCATATTTGACGATGTAGTTGGTGACGATGTCTGACTGGAGCGAGAATCCGGTGGTGACCCTGCCGTAATAGGCGCTTTCTTCATCGACGATCGCGTTATAGCCGAAGTCGAGCCCGAGCCCGCCGAACTCCTCAGGCACGGTCGGGCACAGCATCCCGAGCGCGCCGGCCTTGGGCCACAAGTCCTTGGGAACGATGCCGTTTTCGGCCCATTCCGCCTGGTGGGGGGCGACTTCAGCTTCAAGGAACTTCCGCACGGTCTGGCGGAAAGCTTCGTGATCTTCGGTGTAGGCGGTGCGCGCCAGTGAATCGAGCGACATGGCAAATCCTCCGTTGGAGTAGTTCTTGCCATGCGGACTAGGGCGGGGCAGGCCCTACGGTCAACCGCTATTTAATCGTTCGATTAAGGCCCTTGCGCAAGTGGCGGCGTGCGTGGCTGCAGGCGGATCCGGCCAAGCTGCTGCGACGCGTGCGCCTGGTCGATGCGCAGCGGCCGCGCGGCGTTCAAAACTCCCAGCGCTGCGGCACTGTCGGCGCCAATGCGGAGGCGGTAATCGCCATAGGGCACGCTATCAAACAGCACGTAACCGTCGAAATCACTGACCGTCTGGAACAGCACATGGCCAGACGGATCGGTCAGTTCAACCGTCACCCCGCCCTGCGGTTCGCCATCAGGACCAAGCAGGACCGCTTCGATCTCACCCGTCGGGGCAAGCGGGAGCAAGACCTTTGCCGCGACGCCAGGGCGCGGCACCACGACCATGCCCTGCCCCTTGGGACGGAGCAACGGATCGGGCAGGCTCCCCGCGTCGATCGAAACCAGCACTGGGACATAGGGCAGAAGCCCGTCGATCACCGCGCGCCCGGCCTTGTTCGTCGGCTTGTCGCTGTGCTTGAACCCGGCTTCGATAGCGACGCCTTCGACCGCTGGTTCGCGATCCTGCTTGAGGCCATCGCCGTTGTCGTCGCGGAATACCTCGATGCTCGCCTGGCCCTGCTGCGCAAGCTTCTCGCGCGAGACCCGCCAGCCGCCACCGGCGGGATCGGGTCCCAGGCTGAGCGCGAGGGTCAAGCCGAAGCCAAGGTTGCCGTGATTGTCGAGCGTGCCCTCGCCGCGCAATGCAAATCGAGGGAACTGGTGGACGAACCCCAGCGAGGCGGTACGCCGGTCGCTTGCCGCGTCGATATCGTACGCGGCGCGCGCAGTCGTATCGCGTCCCACCGGGGTTTCAACCACAACCTGGGCCTGCTGGAACCCGGGCTGGTTGCCATCGAGCCCGAAACGCGCCTGGCCGCGCAGGCGAACCCGGCCAAACCCGGCATTGCCCAGCACAGCGATCGAATTGCCTTGGGCTTCGGTGGCGATCTGCGCGGCATCGCCACTTGCACTGCGATGCAGCAACTGCACCGTAAGCGTTGCCCGGCTGATCCGCAGCGACCCCTGTGTTAAGAGTTCGGTAATCTTTACGCCGTCGCGCGTACGGTTCTGCCGGGCTGCTACCTCAACCGGCAGGCTCCACCCGCCCAGACGGAGGTGTCCGTTAAGCCTGAGTTCCGCTTCGCTGCGCTGACGCGCGTTGACCTGCTCGCTATCGAAGGTGCCATCAACCCACAGCAAATGGCCAGCAAAGCGCCACGAGCCAAGCTTGCCCAAGGCCTCGCCGCGCAAGGCACGACCGGCACCCAGTTGCTGCGCGCCGGATAGCTCGACCAGAACCGGCCCCATTGCCCGGCGCAAGGTGCCTTCAAGGTAATTGCGGCGGCGCCCAAGCATCATCGAGGAAGTGTAAGCCGCGCCGATCGTGGTTCGGCGGTCGATTCCGTGTTCGATCCCCACACCCCAGCGCCAGCCGTTCATCGGATCGGACGAGCCACGCGCATTGCCGATCAGGTCATGCCCCTGGTCGACCACCCCTGCCCAATACCAGGTCTTGCCCGCCGGCAGGTTCTCAAGCCCGACGGGCATGGTCGAGCGTTCGTGCCTGACCTGTCCCTGCGGGCCGTAGAGCACGACATCGAATTCGTTGTCGCCAAAGACGAGTTCGATATCGTTGAACTCGTACCGGCCGTCGCCGCGATCGGACTGAAAGGCGCGCAATTCGCCGTTGCGATAAAGTTCGGCATCCCAGCCGGCGGGCAGAATCCCGCGCAATGTAGTCGTACCGAAGCGCGAGGGCAGGTTTAGCGGACGATTGCTGACGAACAGCCCGCGACCATATGCGCTCTGCGCGGTCAAAGCCGTCGATTCGGTGTCAACGTCACCGATTGCAAAGCGGGTTGCCCTGAGCGGACCCAGGAGTCCGCCATCAGGGTCGTTGCGATAGAGCTTGATGCGTAGCGAGTCAGGCGCCAGCCCGTTGGTACCGGCCAGCCGCGCGGTATAGCTCAGGCCGACGACCTCGCCGCTGGCCAAAGCCTCATACTGCACCTGCGTGCCGCTCCGTCCGCTCCACTGCGCCTGAACCTGGACATCGACCGACGGCGTACGCCAGGTGCGATAGGCTGCATCGGCATGCGGCAGGCTGGCGAGATCAAATTGCGCGTCGCGTGGGGCGCGAAGTCGCGCGGCGCGACTTTTGCGCTCTATCGCCTCAAGGAAAGGCAGTTTTTTGTCGCTCTCAAGCCGAATTGACATCGAGCCGAGGTCGGATTTCAGCCGCACGCCCATCCAGTTCGAAAGCGCGTCGAGGTCGATGCACCAGCCCTCCGGCGTATCGCTGATCGCTCCGCTCGCAATCGTGCGGCTGCCGTTCACGTTTTGTACCGTATTGGAGTCGCGGTCGATAGTGAGGTGCTGATCCTCGGCGAAAAGCCAACCAGTTGCGCGGCGCGACTTTGTGTCGACGCGCATCGGCAGGTCGAGCGCCTGGACGAGATCGGCGAAATCGACGCAGACGCCTTGCGGGGTCTGATACCCGCGAAGCGTATCGCCGATCTTGTATTGCCCGGAATGCAGCTCGAGCAGCAGCGCGTCATCTTCGTTGGCACGCCAGGTATCGGCGTGCAGCGGGGCCGACCAGACGGCCAAAGCCGCCGCACCCAGTGCAGCGGCTTTACCGATCAGGAAGGTCAATCCCCTCATGACGTCACGCTGTATCCAAGTACCTGTTATCGCTGGCGATCAGGGAAAGGTGGCTGACGTTTCGGCGATCAGTGCACCGCCGTTTTCGGCAAGCTCGCGGTACTCGATCTTGACCGGCCCCTTGAGCTTGGCCAGCTGCTCGTCGCTAAGCGGGATGTGAACCTTGCGGTGCGTGATCTCCGGATAGGCCGCCACCCCGCGCATCTCGAACAGCACGTCGCCGCGCGCCGACTTGCCGATGAACTCGCCGTATACCGAGCGCTGGCCGGTACGAGCCAGATCGAGTTCGACGAAGCTGCCGTTCGCTTCCTTGACCAGGTGCGAGCCGGAAAGGGTTGCCCCGCCTTCAAGCCGGCCGCGGCGAACGAATACGGGAATGGTAATGCCGTATACCGGGATCAGTTTGATCGACACGCCGGCTGCGGGGCCTGTATTCTCTTCGGGTTTGAGCGCGGGTGGGACCGCCCTGAAATTGAGGTGCACCCGGTATTCGCCATCCGCCAGGCCTTCGGGCGGCCGGATCGAAATCCGCACCGATTGTGGTTGGCCAGGCAGCAGGGTGATACGACGCGGCGCGAATGTGATCATCTGCAGTGCAGCCTGCTCGGCCGGTGTAGCCTCGGTGTCCTTTACTTCGATGAAGTCGCCATCCTCGGTCATGCGGCGCAGCTCGGCAGAGATGCGGTATGTTGCAGGCGCGCTGCCGATGTTGCTGAGGATGACTTCGGAACTGCCACCCTGGCTGATGACCACGCGCGTCGGCGCGATCAACAGATCCCCCTGCGCTTGGGCGGGATTGCCGCCAAGAACGGCAAACAGTGCGGCTCCAGCCATCGAAAGGCGGCGCAGGCGTGAAACGGTCATTCGAACAGGTCCCTCAAACAGGTCCGCGATCGCCGGTGCGATCTATGGGAATCTGCGTAAGGGTTTAGGCAAAGAGGGTTAATTTCGGGCTAACCATGCACCGGTTGCCCGGGCATGAAAAAGGGCCGCACCCGCGCAAGGCGGATGCGGCCCGTATTTCGCACCCGGGTCGGGGCGCGAAAGTAGCTTACTGGTATTCGACCGAGACCACGAAGGTGCCCGAATAGGTTCCGGCAGTCTGCGCCGAACCGACCGTCAGGCGGCCGCCGACGTTGAACTGCGCCTGGCCGGTGGTGCCGTCGAGCTGGACCACGCCGCCAACCGGGTTCGCGTTGAACTGGTCGAGGGTCATTTGGTCGGGCGAAGCGGTGTTACCGCCGAGATACAGCGTCGAAGCCGAGGTCGGCAGCGTCACAACGACGTTAGCACCCTTCGAGCCGGTAACCGTGAAGCCGGCCGGAGCACGGGTACCGGTCCAGACGACCGAACCGGTCTGGACGACGGTGCTGTCGGCATTGACCTTGACGGTGCCGCCGGTGTTGGCAGCGATCTGGCCGAAGTCGAGCGCGCTGTCGGCAGTGAGAGTCAGCGACTGAAGAATTTCAGCGGTGGCGGTGGCGGTCGCCGAGGCGGCGGCCGAAGCCGAAGTCGCGAACGAAGCGGCGGCGAGAGCGGCGCCAACGGCTACAAAGCGGAGCGAATTACGCATGGTTATCTGGTCCCTTCAACAATTGCCGGCGGCACAATCGGTGCAGCCCCCGAATGGCTGGCAATTCCCCCCATTCGTCGCCGTCTATGTAGGAACACTGTGTTCAGCGTTTACTTGTGAGCGTGGTTAACAGGACCGAGCTTGCCGTTAACCTCTTATACCAACGCTAAATCCCGCCGCCGGTGAGACGCTGGCAAATGAGATCGAGCTGGTCGAGCGTGCGATAGCGAATGGTAACCGCCCCAGAACGCGGATCCGCATCCGTATTGATTCGTACGGAAAGTCCGAGGAATTCCTCAAGATGCGCCTGGACTGCGGCAATATCCGCAGTCGTCTCAGGATCACGCGCACCGCGTGCCCGGCGCGGAGTGGCAGGCGGCGATCCGCGCCGCACCAGCCGTTCGAGTTCGCGCACCGACATGTGTGAAGCTGCCGCCTTCGAGGCGAGCTCGAGGGCATCTTCCGCGCCGATGAGTGCGCGGGCATGCCCCATCGAAAGCTTGCCCTCCTCGACCAGTTCGATGACCGGTTCGGGCAGCGAGAGAAGCCGCTGGAGATTCGCCACATGGCTGCGGCTCTTGTCGACCAGGCCGGCAATTTCGGCTTGGGTCATTGCCCCGAGCCCATCGACACCTTCGCTCAGCCGGTGATAGGCACGGGCTTCCTCGATCGGGTTCAGGTCCTCGCGCTGGAGGTTTTCGATCAGCGCCAGCGCCGTAACTTCGCGGTCGGACAGATCGCGGATGATGGCGGGAATTTCGTGCAGCTGGGCACGCTGCGCCGCGCGCCAACGGCGTTCACCGGCAACAAGCCGCCAGCGGCCTTGACCATGGGGCGTAACGATTACCGGCTGAATCACCCCGCGCGCGGATATTGAGGCCGCCAGTTCGCTGAGAGCAGCTTCTTCGAAGCGGCGGCGCGGTTGCCCCGGATGTGGCACGATGTCGGCAATCGGAAGCATGGCAAGGCCGCTTGTGGGCGACGCACTTGACGGTGCTGGGGAGGAAACCAAAGGCTCCTCACGGCGACTTTCACCCAGCAAGGCTCCCAGTCCGCGGCCCAGGGCGGGCCGCTTGGCTACTGTTTTTGCTGCCGATTCGTCGCTCATGCCGCCTTCCTCTGTTCCGGCAGCCGCGCAATGAGTTCGCGCGCCAGCGCCATGTAGGCTTTGCTGCCTGTGCAGGTATGATCATAGACCAGCGCAGGAAGCCCGTGGCTTGGCGCCTCGGACAGGCGGACGTTGCGCGGGATGACGGCTTCGAACACCAAGTTGCCCAGGCAAGAGCGCACATCTTCCGCCACCTGGTCGGTCAGTCGGTTGCGCCGGTCGAACATGGTGAGGGCAATCCCGACAATTCCGAGATCCTTGTTGAATCTCTGCTGGACCCGCTCAACCGTTTGTAAAAGCTGCGAAAGTCCCTCAAGCGCAAAGAATTCGCACTGCAGAGGCACAAGCAGGGTATCCGCAGCGCACAGGGCGTTCAGCGTAAGCAATCCCAGTGAAGGCGGGCAATCGATAAAGGCAATATCGTATGGCGATTCGCCGGCAAGCGCGGCACGCAAACGGTCTGTCCGGTTATCGACCCCGACGAGTTCGACTTCGGCGCCGGACAAATCGACGGTCGCGGGAACGATGTCGAGCCCCGGGATTCTTGTAGCCATCACGCAGTTTTGCAGCGGCGCCTCATCCACCAGGAGGTCATACGAAGACGACGTGCGCTCGTTGGCGTGAATTCCGATTCCGGTCGAAGCATTGCCTTGGGGATCGAGATCAATCAGCAGCACCTTCCAGCCGGTAGCGGCCATTGCGGTGGCAATGTTTATTGCCGTGGTGGTCTTACCCACCCCGCCCTTCTGATTGGCGATCGCTACGCGAATCACGGCTTTTTCCCTTTCTTGCGGGGCCCTTGCCCCACCAGCTGCCCGACAATCACGCCGGCTTCGACATCGCTGATCGACTGTTCCACGTGGAACATATGCCGCCACCCATCCAACGCCAACAGTTCCTGCGCGGCGGACCGGCCCTTGGGCAACAGCCAGGTTGTGTCGCTTGTGGAAAATCGTGCGGACAAATCGAGTAGTTTGGGTAGTGGCGCGAAGGCACGGGCCGAAATAGTGCGGAAAGGCGCGGTTGGCAGTGCTTCCACGCGACCACAAAATATTTCCGCTGCTTCGAGCCTGAGTTTGGCCCGTACCGTTTCGAGCCATTCGGTCCGGCGAGGCCGCGATTCCACCATAACCACACGCGTTTCCGGCCGCAGCGCGGCTATAACCAGGCCCGGAAAGCCCGCCCCCGTTCCAAGATCGAGCCAAGGTCCGGCTGTTTCACGTGGAACATAACGTAGGAGCTGCGCTGAATCGGCAATGTGCCGCATCCAGACTTGTTCGAGGCTGGCGGCTGAAACAAGGTTCTGGTGCTGGTTTTCTTCGCGCAGCATCGCCACAAGCAGCCTTAGCCGCTCGAGCGCATCTTCCGAACCTTCGGGCATTTGGGCAAGCCATGCCTGCGCTTCAGCTTCGCCAGAAAGAATCATGCGGCGCGGCGCCGGGCGTGAACGAGCAAGGCCGCGAGTGCTGCCGGAGTGATTCCCGGAACGCGCCCCGCCGCCGCCAGGTTGCCGGGTTGCACAGCGCTCAGTCGCTCAACCATTTCGCGCGATAATCCGGCTATTTCCGCATAGGGGAAATCATCGCCAAGAATTAGCCCCTCGCCCGCGCGAAGATCGCGTAGTTCACTATCTTGCCGCGCGAGATAGGGTGCATAAGCGGCATCCTCGGCCATTTCCTCGGCAAGCGTTCCATCTTCTGGGCGAGCATCACTGAGCCATGGCGCGAGCGTATCAAGGTCAACACCGCCGAAGCGGAGCCATTCGCGCAAAGGCAGGCGACCGGCGTCGCTTCGCACCGGCAATCCGGCCTCCGCTAGTTCTCCAGCGCTGACCGGGAGATCCAGCCGGTCGCCGAATGCCGCCCGTTGCGCTTGGCGCCGTTCAAACCACTCCGTCCGCTCCGCGCCAATGCACCCGGCGGCCAGACCCAACGGAGTCAGTCTGGTCGAAGCATTGTTCGCCCGCAGCCGCAGCCGATATTCGGCCCGGGCAGTGAGCATTCTGTACGGTTCGCTGACCCCGTGCAGGGTCAGGTCATCGACCATAACAGCCATGTAGCTGTTGGCGCGGTCAAGCGCCGGCGTATCCCGTCCCAGGACTGCGCACGCTGCATGCACCCCCGCCACCAGACCTTGGGCAGCAGCTTCCTCGTACCCGGTAGTTCCATTGATCTGGCCGGCACAATAAAGGCCGGGCATCGCCCGAACCTCAAGGCTGGAGCGCAGCGCTCGGGGATCGATGTGGTCGTATTCAACCGCATAGCCAGCCACCGCCATCTCAACCCGTTCCAAACCCTCCATCGTTCGCAGCATGGCGAGCTGGACGTCGGCCGGAAGCGAGGTGCTGATGCCATTAGGATAGACCAGAGGCGTGTCGAGCCCTTCGGGTTCGAGAAAGACCTGATGGCCGTCACGATCAGCAAACCGGTGGATCTTGTCTTCGATCGACGGACAGTAACGCGGGCCCGACGCTCCGATCGCGCCCGAAAATAGCGGCGACCGATGCAAGTTGGCCCTGATGACGTCATGGCTTACGTGGTTGGTGCGGGTAATCGCGCAGAAAACCTGCGGCAGCGGTCGTTGCCGGGTGAGCGCCGACATGGTCCACGGTTCGAGATCGGACTGTTGCTCGGCAAGTCGCGACCAATCGATCGTCCGCCCGTCTAGCCGTGGCGGCGTGCCGGTCTTGAGCCTGGCCAGCGGAAGCGCGGCATCGCGCAGCTGAGCCGAGAGCATTTGCGCCGACTGCTCACCGATCCTGCCACCAACCAGTCGTTCTTCACCGCGAAACAGCACTCCGCCCAGGAATGTGCCAGTGCACAGCACGATCGCCCCTGCCTGAAGAGAAGTCCCGTCGCCAAGTTTGATCCCGCGGACCCTTCCCCCTTCGATAAGCAGCGAGGCTGCCTCGCCAGCGATCAAGGAAAGATCGCCCTGAAGCCCCAGGAGCCGCTGAACCTCGGCTTTGAAACGTGTACGATCGGCCTGAACCCGCGGCCCCTGCACCGCGCTTCCCTTTGAGCGATTGAGCATGCGATAATGAATTGCGCCGGCATCCGCAGCCCGGGCGATGATACCGTCAAAGGCATCCACTTCACGCACCAAGTGTCCCTTACCGAGACCGCCAATGGCGGGATTGCAGCTCATCGCGCCGATTGCCTGCAAGTCAAAACTGACCAGCGCCGCGCGGGCGCCCATGCGCGCCGCAACGGCCGCGGCTTCAACCCCGGCGTGTCCACCACCCACCACAATGATGTCGAATTGCTGCATATCTTTGCGCCCTTAGCGCAGGCGTGTTTCACGTGGAACAGCGGATTGTGCCATTGAGCTTTGTTCCACGTGGAACACGCATTCTACTTACCGATGCAGAACCGTCCAAAAAGGGCATCAAGCATGTCTTCGGTGGTCTTGGCGCCAAGCAAGGCATCGAACGACAAACGTGCGATGCGCAAGGCTTCGGCCATTAGCAAGGTGTCTTGTTCATGCCTCGCTGCGTTGAGGGCGCGCTGCGCATGGCGCAAGTGCATATGCTGGCGTTCATTGAGCGCAGCCTCACCCGGCCCCGGCAACGCCGCGCGTGCGGTCGCGACTAGATCGCTGCGCAAATCGTCGATCCCGTCTCCGGTTCGGGCCGAGACACGATGTCGCGGCCGTTTCTTGTGCGATGCGCTAGCCCGGTCGATCTGGGCCTCGATCTCCCAAGCCCCATCGGGCCCAGCACCTTCAGGACCGAGCCAAAGCACCAGGTCGGCCCGATCAAGCGCCTCAAGCGCGCGCTCGATGCCGATCGCTTCCACCTCGTCATCGACCGCATCATGCAGGCCGGCGGTATCGGCGAACAGGAACGGCACTCCGGAATAGGCAACGGGGCGAGTGAGGACATCGCGCGTCGTACCTGGAACTGGCGTGGCAATGGCTGCCTCCGATTCCACTAAAATATTGAAAAGTGTGCTTTTTCCTGCATTTGGTGGACCGGCGATCACAACCCGATAACCTTCGCGAAGCTGCTCGGCGCGCGGCCGTGCCAACCACTGCGCCAGCTCTGTCTCCAACACCGCGAGCTGGACCGCGAAATCCGTGGGCAATAGAGCCACATCGTCTTCATCGCCGAAGTCGAGCACCGCCTCGAGAGCAGCGGACTGCCTGAGCAACGCCTCACGCCAGCGCGCCACCTGCCGCGAAAAGCTTCCGCCGGCCATCGCCATTGCGGACTGGCGCTGCAATTCGGTTTCTGCAGTGAGCAAGTCGGCCAAGCCCTCGGCTTCGGCGAGGTCAATCTTGCCATTGGCAAAGGCGCGGCGGGTGAATTCACCCGGTTCAGCGCGCCGCAGCCCAGGCAGCTTACCCAACGCATCCTCGACCGCCGCGATCACCGCGCGTCCACCGTGACAATGCAGCTCGAGCGTATCCTCACCTGTTTCGCTGCGCGGACCGGGTAGCCACAGCGCCAAACAGCGATCGATGACCGCCCCGGCACCGTCGCGGATCGCGGCCATTACTGCCGCCCGCGGCTCAAGCTGCTTCCCGAGCAGCGCTTGCATCGCCGAACCGGCCGCCGGTCCGCTCGCCCTCACGACGCCAATCGCTGCGGGAGGCGCGCCGCTCGACAATGCGAAAATGGTATCGATCATGCCATCCGTACGGCTGAGCGAGAGCTCAGTCGTCCTTCTTCTTGCCCGCCCCCGCGGAAAATGCCGCCCCGCTTTCCATGAACTGCTGGAACAGTTTCATCCCCATCTGTCCCATCGGCGCGATGCCCTTGGCGAAATCCTGGATCTGCTCGACGCTGCCCGCGCCTTTCATGGCCTTCGAGACCATGTCGACATAGACCGAATTGGCCTTCGACACGTCTGGCAGGCCCAGGAATGTGCGTGCTTCCTCGGGCGTACAGTCGATCTCGACATGGACTTTCATAGGCTTGCTCCTCGTTGGCTGTAAGCTGGCATAGCCCCTTCACAAAGTCCACGCCGCGCTTAGTGTGCGGCGCAAACCCTTCTTGGAGAGTTCGATGACCGAAACCGTGCAGATTGCCTCGTTCAAGGACGATGGCACGATCCCGACTTACGTGGCGCGGCCGGATGGCGCGCCGCGTGCGGGGATCATCGTCATCCCTGAGATTTTCGGGGTCAATCCCGGGATCCGGCAGAAGTGCGACAAATGGGCCGAAGCCGGATATCTGGCGGTCGCACCCGACATCTTTTGGCGGTTTGCTCCCGGGGTCGAACTCGATCCCGATATACCCGACCAGCTGCAGGAGGCTTTCGGGTATTTCCAGCAGTATGATCCGGCCCTTGGGGTTTACGACATCGAAGCCGCAATTCGCTGGTTGCGCAGCGAGGGCACGACCAAGGTCGGCTGCGCCGGATACTGCCTTGGCGGGCGGCTGGCCTACATGGCCGCCGCGCGGACCGACATCGACGCTTCAGTCGGCTATTACGGCGTGATGATCGATACGATGCTTGGCGAAGCGCACCATATTGCGAAACCGCTGATGCTGCATATTCCAACTGCCGATCACTTCGTCACGCCGGCGGCCCAGGCTGCAATCCATGCCGCGCTCGACGATCATCCGCGGGTCACGCTGTATGATTACCCCGGGCTCGACCATGGCTTCGCCGCCGAAATGGGAGACCGCCGCGATGAGGCTGGGGCTCGGCTTGCCGACGAGCGGACCGCCGCGTTCCTCATGGAGAACCTGGCGTGAAGGGCGGCGAATACGGTCTCGCCAAGTGGCACGAGTACATGCAGTCGGGTGGCGACCTGACCTTGCTCGGCGCGATGGTGGATGACGATGCGGTGTTCCACTCACCGGTGGTGCATAGTCCGCAGGTAGGCAAGACCAAGGTCATGATGTACCTTGGCGCCGCGGCTCAAGTGCTTGGCGGAGAAGGGTTCAAATATGTCCGCGAGCTGGTCGACGGCAATCACGTGCTACTCGAGTTTACCAACACTCTGGACGGAATCCACGTCAACGGGATCGACCTGATTGAGTTCGACGACGCTGGTAAAATCAGGGATTTCAAGGTCATGGTCCGCCCGATGAAAGCCATGAACAAGCTGTGGGAATTGATGGCGGCGCAGCTGGAAAAGGCAGGCTAGATCAACCCGCGCAGGAACCGCAGTCGATCTTTGACCGTCGTCAGCGGAAGTTCAATCGGCTCATACCCATAACGGCGCCACGCCGCAGTTACCGCTTCGTCGCTTGCCACGGCCTCCTCCCAGGTCTGGATGCGCTCGGCATCCTGGTGATAGATCTCTCGCCATGCAGGAGCACGAAGGATTGGCCCAGCGTAGCGCCAGCTGCGGCATGCCTTGTCGACCGCCGCAGGCACGGACCGGCCAGTCAGTTCGTAGAAGGCTGCCACATCGGGAAAGCCCCGGTCAAAGATGACTGGTCCGTCATAGTCTTGGTACTGTTCGAATTCACGGTAGTGCGCTTCGAGCATCGCCTCGGCAAAGCCCAGCGGATCGTTGGCACGCAACTCCATTCCGCCGGGGGCCTTGAGCAATTTGCGCGCCACTTCGGGCGAAGTGGCCATGCCTTCCTTCGCCGCAGCTTCCAGCAGAGTCGACTTGCCGGCCCCCGGTGCCCCAGTCAGGACCACGCGGCGCCGGATCGGGTGCATCGCCGCCTAGTTCAAGTGCGCAAAATTGCTGATCAGGTTCGCAGTCCAGTCATCAAGGACCGGCATCACCGATCGCAGTTCGTCCAAACGGCGCGATGGTTCGCGACCAAGCATAACATGGTGCATCGACCAAGCTGGCGAACAGCGATCAACCACTTGGTCATCGTAAAGCCTTGCCACGCCGTGGTGGCGCGTATCCGCCTCGATCGCAGCAATCAGGTCTCCGATCGCCTGGTCTTCACCTTCGATAAGCTGGAGGAAGTTGCGATCGTTATAGAGCAGGAATCCGGTGATGCCATCGCGGGCGTTGTTTCGGGTCGCGCTGCCCAGGATCTCACCGAGATCCTGATCACTTACGTTATCGGCGGTACTGACATAAACTAATCTGCGCATGAGGTGTTTCCTTGGGCCCCCGTCGGCGCAAGGCCGATGCCCCTGGGTGACTGGCCAGGTTACCCGCATACACCTAGACAACCAATGAACGAAGCTGAACTGGGTCCCCACTAGGCGCCGATGCGCATCCCGCCTTCAATCAGCTCGTCCTCACCCGGCGGTTCCCACATGCCTTCCATGAAGTCGAACATCTGCCGGTTGACCTGCATCGCGTAGGTCTCGCCGCGTTCGTTGTTGCGGCGGTTGACCCGGTACCAACGCTCATCCGCGGGCACGTCAATGAAATGCACCGCGTTGCTGAGGCCGGCGTCGGCACATAGCGCGCGAAACCTGTCGCGGTGCTCCTTGCGGGTAAAGCCCAGGTCGAGCAGAGAAGGCACACCCCGGCTCGCCAGTTGCTGCACGCACGCGAAGATCTGCGTCTCGCACCGCGCGATCCGCTCCATCGTCCACTCGAACTGCAGCGGCTGCGGGCTATCGGTCCAGAACAGCGCGGTCATCCATTCGTCGATCGAGAAGCGGACCGCGCCGATCTGGTCGGCCAATTTGCGTGCGTAAGTGGTCTTGCCGGCCCCGGTGCACCCAACAATCATCACCACATCGGGCAGAATGACATCGGCTGCCACGGCGGCCTCTTACTGGTTCATCGTCGCGAAGAAGTCTTCGTTGGTCTTCGAATCCTTCATCTTGTCGAGCAGGAATTCCATCGCGTCGACCGTGCCCATCTGCATGAGGATGCGGCGCAGCACCCACATCTTGGAGAGCTTGTCCTTCTGGACCAGCAGCTCTTCCTTGCGGGTGCCCGACTTGCCGACGTCGAGCGCCGGGAAGATGCGCTTGTCGGCAACCTTGCGGTCGAGCACGATTTCCGAGTTACCGGTGCCCTTGAACTCTTCGAAGATTACTTCGTCCATGCGGCTGCCGGTATCGATCAGTGCGGTGGCGATGATCGAGAGCGAGCCGCCCTCCTCGATGTTGCGCGCCGCGCCGAAGAAGCGCTTGGGGCGCTGCAGCGCATTGGCGTCGACACCGCCGGTCAGCACCTTGCCCGAGCTCGGCACCACGGTGTTGTAGGCGCGGCCGAGACGGGTGATCGAATCGAGTAGGATAACCACGTCGCGCTTATGTTCGACCAGGCGCTTGGCCTTCTCGATCACCATTTCGGCGACCTGGACGTGGCGTTGCGCAGGCTCGTCGAAGGTCGAGGAGATCACCTCGCCCTTCACGCTGCGCTGCATGTCGGTGACTTCCTCGGGGCGTTCGTCGACCAGCAGAACGAGCAGGAACACTTCGGGGTGATTGTCGGTGATCGCCTTGGCGATGTTCTGTAGCAGAACGGTCTTGCCCGTGCGCGGCGGCGCAACGATCAGCGCGCGCTGGCCCTTGCCCTGCGGCGAAATGATGTCGATCACCCGCGCCGACTTGTCCTTGACCGTCGGGTCGAGCGTGTCGAGGTTGAGCTTCTGTTCGGGATAGAGCGGGGTCAGGTTGTCGAAGTTGACCCGGTGACGCACCGCGTCGGGATCGTCGTAATTGACGCTGACCAGCTTGGTGATTGCGAAATAGCGCTCGCCATCCTTGGGCGCGCGGATCTCGCCTTCGACGGTGTCGCCGGTGCGCAGGCCCCATTTACGGACCTGGTTGGGCGAAACGTAGATGTCGTCGGGCCCGGCGAGATAGTTGGCCTCGGCATTGCGGAGGAATCCGAAGCCGTCGCTCAGAACTTCGATCGTACCCTGGCCGATGATTTCCTCTCCGT
>JBJTMA010000041.1:0-9936 GCA_046063295.1 Novosphingobium sp. | reverse complement strand
ACCGCGATCCGCAAGCGCGGCGCCAAGGCCAGGACGGTCGACGCCGAAGACTTCGCCAAGGCGCTGGAGGATTCCCGCGCCACGGTGACGGCAGAGATGGAGGCCGAATACGCCAAGATCAAAGGCGAGCTCAAACAGCGGGTCAACGAACGCAACCTCACCCCGATCGGCTTCGTCTCGCCGGGGATGGTCAGTTCAACCCGCGAGAACAAGCATGGGAGTTAGCCGCCGAAGTAACGATGGCTGAGCTTCACGATCAGCGGGCTGGCGATCAGCGGCACGAGCGCAAGCAGCGGTGCGAAAAGGCCCAGCGCGAAGGTAGCCAGCCCGATCGCTATCGGTAGCCAGGCGTTGCGCACCATGATGGTCAGCTCCTTGTCCGCTCCCGGCGCGGCAAGTCGGCCCTGTGCGTACTGCACCAGCCGGAGATTCTGCCACCCTGCAAAGGCAAGCCACAGTGCATAGAAGCATACACCTGCACTGATTCCGGCAAATTCGCCGACAACAGCGGTCGGAAAAGGCATGAAGGCGATCGACAGCAGCAGCAGCAGGTTGCGCCAGACGAACGTATCGTCCGCGCGCTTGATCAGCGCGAACAACTGGTGATGGCCGATCCAGAACCGCCCGATCACGAAGAAGCTGACGAAGAAGCCGACATACTGCGGGATCAGGCCAAGCAGGCCATTGATAAGCGCGGTGTCGCTGGCACTTTCGAGATGAGGCAACCTCAGGTCGATCACCAGCAGGGTAATCGCGATCGCGAATACCGCGTCGCTGAAGAAGGCGACCCGCTCGAAACTGAGCGACGATCCATGATCGGTCTGCTTGTTGCCGGACTTGTTCATTGCATCAACCACGTACCCAGCATGCGTCCGAACGGGAGGGTCAGGACACCCGCCAGCAGCAGGGCGAAGGTCACCACGGTACGCACGCCGCGGCGGTGCTGGGCAATGCGGTGCCTGCGTGCCTGCAGGACCAGCCGCGGCACTGCCACGATCGTCAGCACCGACAGGACATGGATCGGGCTGAGGTGGCCCGGATTGATGACGCGCACGAACAGCGTAAGAATTCCGGTAGCGAACATCGCACTGGCCCAGGTCCAGCCCAGCACGCGGTGCAGATCATCGCCGCGCTGGCGGAGCAGCAGCACCGGGGTCAGACCCAGCGCGATAGCGATCGTTGCGAGATGCAGCCAGATGATTGCGGGGACCCGGTCCCACTGGGCATGGCCCTTTGCCACCGCGATTGCGGCCACGACAAACAGGATTGCGGCCGCACAGGCCAGCGCACGCTCGTAAGCATCGCTGCCAATCGGCCTGACTGTTGCTGAATTCATGAATGCCCCTGCGAACCCTGCCGGCAATTGGCCCTAAATCTGCTGCAAGGTCAATGCGCTGCGCCCCAGCTTGCCCCGGTGCCGATCTCTACCCCCAGCGGGACGTCGAGCTTGACCGAGGGCTCGGCTGCCCATTCCATTACGCTCCGGATCACTTCGCTGGCCTTGGGCACATCGGCTTCGGGCAGTTCGAATACCAATTCGTCGTGAACCTGGAGCAGCATCTTGACCTGGCCCAATCCGGCGGCGTGCAGTTCCGGCCCCATCCGCACCATCGCGCGCTTGATGATGTCCGCAGCTGTGCCTTGGATCGGGGCGTTGATCGCGGCGCGTTCGGAACCGGCACGTTCGTTCGGCTGGCTCGAATTGATTCGCGGGAACCACGTCTTGCGGCCGAACAGCGTCTGCGAATAGCCGCAACCCCGAACGCTTTCCAACGTCGCGTGGATGTAGTTGCGGATCCCCGGGAAGCGTTCGAAATAGCGGTCGATCATCGCCTGCGCCTCGTCCGATGAGACGCCGAGTCGCCCGCCCAGTCCCCAGCGCGAGATGCCGTAGAGGATCGCGAAGTTGATCGTCTTGGCCCGCCCGCGCGTATCACGGTTGACCTCGCCGAACATCTCCATCGCAGTGCGCGCGTGGATGTCCTCACCCGCGGCGAAAGCTTCCTTGAGGCTCGGCACATCGGCCATGTGCGCGGCGAGCCGCAGTTCGATCTGGCTATAGTCGGCGGCGAGTAGCACATTGCCCGGCTCGGCGACGAAGGCATCGCGGATCTGCCGGCCGAGCTCGGTACGGATCGGAATGTTCATCAGGTTGGGATCGCTCGAGGCGAGCCGCCCGGTCTGCGCTCCGACCAGGCTGTAGCTGGTGTGGACGCGCTGGGTCATGGGATTGATCGCCGCCTGCAGCGCCTCGGTATAGGTCGAGCGCAGCTTGGTCAGCTGGCGCCATTCGAGTACCCGGGTCGCCACATCGGCGCCCTCGCCCGCGAGCCGTTCCAGCACCGACTGGTCGGTCGAATACTGCCCGGTCTTGCCTTTCTTGCCGCCCTTGTAGCCAAGCTTGTCGAACAGCACGTCGCCGAGCTGCTTGGGACTGCCGATGGTGAAGGGCCCGCCGGCCGCCTCGTGGATCGTCGCTTCGAGCTTGGCGATCTCCTCGGCGAAGGTCGCGGACAGCCCCGCCAGCCGGTCCCGATCGACCTTGATCCCGTGCCGCTCCATCTGCGCGATCACCGGGATCAGCGGGCGATCGACCCGCTCGTAGATCCGCGTCGCCGCTTCCTCGCTGAGGCGGGGCCTCAGCACGCGGTGCAGCCGCCAGGTCACCTCGGCATCCTCTGCCGCATATTCGGTGGCGCGGTCCAGCGGCACCTCGCCGAACGGGATCAGCTTCTTGCCGGTCCCGCAAATCTCCTTGAAGGTCAGCGTGGTGTGCTGGAGGTGGCGGGCGGACAATTCGTCCATCCCGTGACCACCGCCGATCCCGTCCTCGCTGCGTCCGGCGTCGAGATCGAAGCTGATCACCATGGTATCGTCGATCGGCGCGACATCGATCCCGTGCCGGGCAAGGATATTGATGTCGTACTTGATGTTCTGCCCGACCTTGAGCACCGCGTCGCTTTCCAGCAGCGGCCTCAGGATCGCCAGCGCCTCGGCCAGCGGCACCTGCTGCGGCGCCTCGCTGAACATGTCGCTGCCGCCGTGACCAAGCGGAATGTAGCAGGCATCCCCCGGCCCCAGCGCCAGGCTGACGCCCGCAAGATCGGCGCGCATCGCATCGAGCGCGGTGGTTTCGGTATCGACCGCGACCAGCCGCGCGGCAAAAGCCCGGTCGACCCATGCCTGCAGGGACGCGGCGGTCTGCACACATTCGTAGTTCGACCGGTCGATCGGCGGCAGCTCGGGCAGGGGCTGGCGGCTGCCGCCGGCGCCCGGCCCTGCCTTCACGCCAGCGGTCACCGCCTTGGCAGGTTGCAGGTCGGTGCGCCGATCCGGACTGCCGCGCCCATCTCCCAGCCGCTTGAGCAGGCTGGTAAAGCCGTGCCTGGTCAGGAATTCGGCCAGCGGGTCGGGCGGGATCGCGCCCAGCTTGAAGTCCTCGATCGCGATCGGCAGCGGGCAATCTTCCTTGAGCGCAACCAGCTGGCGGCTAAGCCGTGCCATCTCCGCCTGCTCGATCAGGCTTTCCTGCATCTTGGATGGCTTCATCGCCGGCGCAGCTTCGAGCGCGGCCTCAAGGCTGCCGTGCTCCTGGATGAGCTTGGTCGCGGTCTTCGGCCCGATCCCGCGGATGCCCGGGACATTGTCCACCGCATCGCCCATCAGCGCCAGCACATCGCCGACCAGTTCGGGCAGCACGCCGAACTTTTCGACCACCTCGGGAATGTCGATCCGCTGGTTCTTCATCGTATCGAGCATGTCGATGCAGCCGCCGCCTTCACTGCACTTGCCGACCAGCTGCATCAGGTCCTTGTCCGACGAAACGATCGTCACGTCCCAGCCGCGCAGCGTGGCAGCGCGCGCGTATGACGCGATCATGTCGTCGGCCTCGACGTTCTCTTCCTCGATAAGCGGGAGCGAGAACGCGCGGGTCGCATCGCGGATAAGCGGGAACTGCGGAACCAGGTCCTCGGGTGGCGGCGGGCGGTTGGCCTTGTACTTGTCGTAAAGGTCATTGCGGAACGACTTCGAACTCTTGTCGAGGATGACCGCCAGATGCGTCGGCCCGTCGGCCTTGTTGAGATCGTCCGCCAGTTTCCACAGCATGGTGGTGTAGCCATAGACCGCGCCGACCGGCGTACCCTGCGGGTCGGTCAGCGGTGGGAGGCGGTGGTAAGCGCGGAAGATATAGGCCGAGCCGTCGACCAGATAGAGATGCTGCTTGGCGTCCATGCGGGCCACGCTAGCAGGTGCGCGGGCCGCGTGTAAGGCCCCAGTCGGCCTGCGACTCGGCTGTATCTGGTCTCCTGCTGTCGATGTCACGCCGCTGCCACAATTGCGGGGCAATATGCCATGGTGGCGGTTTTCCGCCCACCTGATGCAGCCCGGCGACAATCACTTGCATCGCGCCGTGAAGGTGACTAATTGGGCGGCGAAGTCTACCGCGTTGGTAGGCTTTCCGTTCGCTGTGTCCATCCCGGACGCCTCGATCGTGGTCCACTCGCTGTTCAAGGAATACAATTCATGCGCAAGATCGTTCTCGCTGCTGCTGTCGCCAGCGCCGCTCTCGCTCTCTCGGCCTGCAAGAAGGACGCCGACGATGTCGCCGTTGTTGCTTCGGACGCCGTGACCGACGCCGCTACCGCCGCTGACGCTGCCGGCACCGCCGCTGCGGATACCGCTGCGACCGTGACCAGCGCTGCCGCTTCGGCCGGCGCCGCTGCCAGCACCGCCACCACCGACGCGGTGAAGGATGCTGCTGCTGAAGCCGACAAGGCTGCTTCGGACGCTGCGAAGAAGATGTAATCTTCGCCGTCAGGCACAAGGATCGGGGCGCCGGGGCAACCTGGCGCCCCTTTTCTTTGCGCTACGCCCGCGCGGCTTGATCTTTTTAATCGATCGATTAACACTGCCCATCCAGCGGCCGCAGCGCCGAGAGGAGGATGCGGCGTGGCTTCAGCACCGAACCTGGGTGAAAGGCTGGTCGGCGGTTTGACCGCCGCGCTTGCCCGCATCGGTCTGCCCGGTCCGCACGGGCTTGAGCGCCTGTCGGGCGGCGCCAACATGGAAAGCTGGCGGTTCGCCGCAGGCGATACCGTCTGCGTCCTGCGCCGCGCGCCGACACTCGAAATGATGGCCGGGCGGCCGATGGACCACGCCGGTGAAGCCGCGCTGATCCGCGCCGCCTTTGCCTCGGGCGTCAAGGCGCCCGAAGTGCTGGTCGAACTGGTTCCCGGTGACGGGATCGGTTCGGGCTACGTCATGCGCGCCATTCCGGGATCGCCCGATCCGAACGCCTTTCTCGCCGAGGCCGATCCGGCGCTTGGCCTGAAGGACATCGCGCGCGAGCTGGCGGCAGTCCACCGGATCGACACGACCGGTCTGGCAGTGCCGGTAATGGACACCGCAGAGGCACTGGCTGAACTGCGCCGGCGCTTCCTCAGCTATGGCGGCGACCGCCCGGTTCTTGCGCTCGCCTTGCGCTGGCTTGAAGGCAACCTGCCCGCGCCGGCCGCACCGCGGCTGGTGCACGGCGATTTCCGGTTGGGCAACCTGATGTTCGAGCGCGGCCGCCTGACCGGCGTGCTCGACTGGGAGCTCGCCCATCTTGGCGATCCGCATGAAGACCTGGCCTTCGGCTGCATGACCGTCTGGCGGTTTTCACGGCCCGACCGGCCCGGTTACGGGCTTGCCTCGGTCGAGGATCTGGCCGCGGCCTATGAAGCTGCGGGCGGCGAACGGTTCGATCCGGAACGGTTCCGCTTCTGGACAGTGTACCGCACCTTCTGGTGGGCACTGGGCTGCTTGCAGATGGGCGGTTTCTGGCGCGACGGCCACGATCGGTCGATCGAACGCGTCGTGGTCGCGCGGCGCACCGCCGAGCAGGAACTCGACCTGCTGCTGCTGCTGGAGCACCAGGCCCCCGACGCGGAGCGAAATCGGCCGCTAGCGCCAGCCGCAGATCCGATCGATCCGTCCAGCGGAGAGCCGAGCGGCGCTGAAATCCTGACCGCGGTGTCGGAATGGCTCGCCAGCGACATCAAGCCGCTGGTAAGCGGGCGCGGCAAGTTCGACCTTGCGGTGGCGCGCAACGCGCTTGGTATCGTCGCCCGTGAAATTCAGCAGCGCCCGGTGGCGACCGATGCCGAACTGTCCGCCGATTTGATGTCGGGCAAAGCCAGCCTCGCCACACCCGGGCTACTGGCCCGTTTGCGCCGCATGACGCTCGACAAGCTGTCTGCCGACATGCCGAAATATCCAGCCCTCGCCGCTGCGCGGGCACTCTGGGAAGGAACCTGACATGGACTTCGCAATCCCCGCCGACCTCGAAAACTACCTCGCGGAGCTTGATGCCTTCATCAATGCCGAGATCAAGCCGCTTCAGGCGCAGGACGACAACGAGCGGTTCTTCGATCATCGCCGCGAATATGCCCGCACCGATTTCGAGAACGATGGCCTGCCCCGGCATGAATGGGAAATGCTGCTGCGCGAAGCCTCGATCCGGGCGGACAAGGCCGGACACTGGCGCTTCTCGGCGCCGAAGAAGTACGGCGGCAAGGACGGATCGAACCTGTGGATGGCGGTGATTCGCGACCGGTTCGCCGCGAAGGGTCTGGGCCTGCACAACGACCTGCAGAACGAACATTCGATTGTCGGCAACTTCCCCTTCGTCAACATGTTCGAGCATTTCGGCACGCCCGAGCAGCAGGAGGAATTCATCCTCGGCGGGTTCGAGCGCAAGCGCCGCGTCGCCTTCGGGTTGACCGAGCCCGATCACGGCTCTGACGCGACCTTCATGGAAACCCGCGCGGTGCGCGAGACCCGCGACGGCGTGCCCGGCTGGCGCATCGACGGGCGCAAGATGTGGATCACCGGGATGCACGTCGCCACGCACTGCGCCGCGTTCTGCCGCACTTCGGGCAAGGACGGCGATGCCAAGGGGATCACCTGCTTGCTGGTGCCGATCGACACCCCCGGCATGGTGGTCGACGAGTATATGTGGACCTTCAACATGCCCACCGATCACCCGCGGATGCATTTCGAGAACTGCTGGGTGCCCGAATCGGCGGTTCTTGGCCCGGTCGATGGCGGGCTGTCGATCGCGCAGAGCTTCGTTCACCAGAATCGAATTCGCCAGGCCGCAAGCTCGCTTGGCGCGGCAAGCTACTGCGTCGAGGAAGCGGTCAGGTATGCGCGGGAACGCAAGCCATTCGGGCAGGAACTGGCGCGCAACCAGGCGATCCAGTTCCCGCTGGTCGAGCTTGCCACCCAGTGCGAGATGCTGCGCACCCTGATCTACAAGACCGCATGGGAGATGGACCAGCTGCCGCACAAGGAGCTGGAGCACAAGCTGTCGGACAAGATCAGCATGTGCAACTACTACGCCAACCGGCTGGTCTGCGAAGCAGCCGACCGCGCGATGCAGGTCCATGGCGGGATCGGCTATTCACGCCACAAGCCGTTCGAACACATCTATCGCCACCATCGGCGCTATCGCATCACCGAAGGCGCGGAAGAGATCCAGATGCGCAAGGTGGGCGCGTATCTATTCGGGTATCTCGGGCCCCGAAAGGCGATGTTCGCGAAGGATTAGGACTCACCCGGAGTCGTCACTGCGAGGGGCAAGGCCCTGCGGCAATCCCGGGCGGTTCACGCGGCTCTGGATTGCGTCGCTACGCTCGCAATGACGAAGTAATTCACATTTCACCAGCTAGGCGAATGCAACCTAGTGTTGCACGGCGACGCGGTAGCCGCCGCCTTCGACCTGGTAGCCGTCATAAAGCGCGCGGGTGATCGATGCGATCTTGGCATCGCGCCCGGCGTGGCCGCCTTGCCCGGTGACATAGATCGCCACTGCGTAGACATGGCCGTTGCCGGTCTGGATCAGGCCCACGTCGCTCGAGGTGTTGGACAGGGTCCCGGTCTTGTGAGCAACCACCACGTCACCCGGAAGCTGCGCGCGCATGCGGCGCTTGCCGGTGACGCATTGCTCCATCGTCGCCATCAGGAACGAGCGGCTGGCCGAGCTGAGCCAGCGGCCCTGGTAAAGGCCCGAAAGAAGCGTGGCCATCGCCATCGGCGTGGTGCTGTCGCGGCTGTCGATCATCCGCGCGGGATCGTATTCACCGTCGTCGCGCACCAGGGTGGCGATGTCGCGATCGAGGTGGAGGCCGGTGTTGCCCGTCGAGCGCAGCCAGCGGTTGACCGCGGGCGGCCCGCCCACTGCAGCGAGCAGCGCGTCGGTTGCCATATTGTCCGAATGGATCAGCGAGCGCTCGATCAGCTGCTGGCCGGTCATCAGGCTGCCCGCACGCACCGGGGCGACCAGCGTGGAATACTTCTTCGACTTGACCGGGACCATCAGCGGATAGCTCGCCGAGAGGCTGAGCTTGCCGCGATCGACCATGTCGAGGAAAGTCGAGGCGATAGCGATCTTAGAGGTCGAAGCCATCGGGAACGGAGTATCACCCAGGACGCTGACCGTGCGTCCGGTGGCAAGGTCGATCGCCGCAACGCCGATCCGGCCCGAGCTTCCGTCCGCCAGCGCGAAGACCTGTGCGTCAAGCGAGGAGGCGTAAGCCAGCGGCTTGGGCTGCGCGACATAGGGCCGGACCGAACCGGGCAAAGCACGCACCGCAGTTTCGGTTGAAGCCTGGACCTTGGGCTGGACCTTGACCTGGACGGCCTTGGCCGGGGTCTGCACCGTGGCGGCGCGCTTGGGCGCGACCGAAGTGACGAAAGCGCGGTCGAATTCGGATTCAAGCGAACCCGCATGCGCCGGGGCGATCGGTGCGAGAACCGAACCGGCCAGCGCCAGACCGGCAAACACCCGTGAAATCAGTCCCTTGGTCATGTAACCCGCGATACCCCGAACATGCTTTCTATCTGACTAACGCGCGGGCTATCGCCTAGCCATGCGCGACGAACCGCGCGATTTGTGCGGGGAGGTGAGTATTTCACCGGAACGCGCAACAAATTGAGGCCGGGAAGACAGTTTCTTCCCGGCCCCGATTTGTGCCTGGTGGCTGGTGGTATGGCTTAGAAGTCCATCCCGCCCATGCCGCCCATGCCGCCGCCGCCCATCGGCATTGCCGGCTTGTCTTCGGGCTTTTCGCTGATCGCCGCTTCGGTGGTGATCAGGAGACCCGAGACCGAGGCCGCATCCTGCAGCGCGGTACGGACGACCTTGGTCGGATCGATCACGCCCGAGGCCTTGAGGTTCTCGTAAGTGTCGGTCGCGGCGTTGAAGCCCCAGGTATCGTCACCCTTGTCGAGCAGGCGTCCGGCGACGACCGCGCCGTCTTCACCGGCGTTCTCGGCGATCTGCTTGACCGGGGCGGTGATCGCCTTGCGGACGATGTCGATGCCGCGGGTCTGGTCTTCGTTCGCGCCGGTCAGGCCTTCGAGCGCCTTGGTCGCGTAGAGCAGCGCGGTACCGCCGCCGGGGACAATGCCTTCCTCAACCGCGGCGCGGGTTGCGTGGAGCGCGTCGTCGACGCGGTCCTTGCGTTCCTTCACTTCGACTTCGGTGGCGCCGCCGACCTTGATCACCGCAACCCCGCCGGCGAGCTTCGCCAGGCGTTCCTGCAGCTTTTCACGGTCGTAGTCGCTGGTCGTGGTTTCGATCTGGGCGCGGATCTGTTCGACCCGGCTCTTGATGTCGTCCGCCGAACCGGCGCCATCGACGATGGTGGTGTTGTCCTTGTCGATGGTGACGCGCTTGGCCTGGCCGAGCATGCCCAGCGTGACCGACTCGAGCTTGATGCCGAGGTCTTCCGAAATCATCTCGCCCTGGGTCAGGATCGCGATGTCCTGCAGCATCGCCTTGCGGCGATCGCCGAAGCCCGGAGCCTTGACCGCAGCGATCTTCAGCCCGCCGCGCAGCTTGTTGACCACCAGGGTGGCCAGCGCTTCGCCTTCGATGTCTTCGGCGAT
>JBJTMA010000040.1:0-2731 GCA_046063295.1 Novosphingobium sp. | reverse complement strand
CGCGTTCCAAAGCCGGTTTATCGCGGCAATTCTATTCTGCTGTTGATTGTTAACCAGTGCCCCCGCTAGCACCCCAATCGAGACGGCGGGGGGCTTACCGACCATCTCTGATTAAGTCCGCAAGCTGGTGCCAGCGCCAGTTAAGCAAGGGTTCGCGCAGCCGCAAAAGTGGCTGGAAAAGACAAGGTTGGTTTGAGTGCTCACTGTTTCGTTCATTGCCAAGTTCCGCACCTTCGCCGGCATGGTTGCCGCGATTTCCGGGCTTTCGGTTGCCACTCCCGCCCTTGCCAATAGCGCCGCTGCAAACGCTGACGTGACCGCGCCGCTTCGCGCTGCGCAGGCCGCCAAGCCCAGCCAGGGCGGCGACGAAGATTTCCGCAAACTGTTCAACGGCTGGAAGTCGATGGACAATGGCCAACTGGTTCTTGCCCCCGCAACCAAGGTCGCCTCCGCTCCTTCCGCCGCAACCTATCGTCCGGCTTCGGTTTCGATCCCGTCGCGCATGCCCGTGAGCGGCGCTGCGCTGACCAGCGGTTACGGCATGCGCATCCACCCGGTGCTCGGCGGCCGCCGCGCGCACAAGGGTGTCGATCTTGCTGAACCCGTGGGCAGCCCTGTTTACGCGACAGCCGATGGCGTGGTCAGCCGGGCTGACTGGTTCTCCAGCTATGGCCTCTACATCAGCCTTGAACACGGCGGTAATATCCAGACCCGCTATGGCCACCTGTCGCGCCTCAACGTTGCGGCCGGCCAGACCGTGCACAAGGGCGACCTTATCGGTTACGTCGGCACCACTGGCCGCTCGACCGGTCCGCACCTCCACTATGAAGTGCGCATCGCCGGCGTTGCGGTGAACCCGATTCCGTATCTGCAGGGCGGCGCGCAGGTTGCTGCTGCCCCCACCGCCGAACACCTGGCGATTGGCGGCGGTGAGGACGACGGCGAGTAAGAATTTCGGGTACGGGGCACCCTAAGAACCCCGACCCAGATCAGCTTCGGGAGGATGCTGAGGAAAAGGGCGGCTTCGAGCCGCCCTTTTTCATTTGGGTATTCGATTAATTCATTGCACCGTTTAATCGAACGGTTAAATTGCTCTGCGAGCCGCCGGCAGCGCGGTACAGGAGAGTCGATTCCATGCACCCATCCGTCCACGCCAAGGCCCACCCCGACAAGCCCGCGATCATCATGGCGGCAAGCGGGGAGACGGTCACCTATGCCGAACTTGACCGCCGCTCGAACCAGGTTGCGCAGCTACTCCGCACGCGTGGGATCAAGACCGGCGAAACCGTTGCGTTGTGCATGGAAAACCATCCGTGGTTCTTCTGCCTGACCTGGGGCTTCCAGCGCGCCGGGGTGCATTATGTCTGCATCTCGAGCCGCCTGACCGCGCCGGAGATCGCCTACATCCTTGAAGATAGCGCGGCGAAGCTGCTGTTCGGCTCGGCCTATCTCTCAACTACACTCGACGAGGTGGCAAAGCTGAAGCCCGACGTTCCGCAACTGCGCATCGGCGTCGATGCCGAGGCGGCGCTGGCGGCGATGCCCGATACGCCGATTGCCGACGAACGCGCCGGGGTGGACATGCTCTATTCCTCGGGCACCACCGGGCGTCCCAAGGGAGTCAAGATCCCGCTGCCTGAAGATCCAGCGATCGACCAGACCAACGTTCTCGTCATGCTGGCGATGGCGGCTTACGGGATCAACGAGAACGCCGTCTACCTGTCGCCCGCGCCGCTCTATCACGCCGCGCCGCTGCGCTGGTCGATGACCGTGCAGAAGATCGGCGGCACCGTGGTGGTAATGGAGAAGTTCGATCCGGAGGCGGCGCTCGCAACGATCGAGAAGTACAAGATCACCGACAGCCAGTTCGTGCCCACTCATTTCGTGCGAATGCTTAAGCTGCCCGAGGAGGTCCGGGCGAAATACGACGTATCAAGCCTCAAATGCGCGATCCACGCGGCAGCGCCGTGCCCGGTCCCAATCAAGCGCGCGATGATCGAATGGTGGGGCCCGGTACTCTACGAATATTGCGCCGGAACCGAGGGCAACGGATCGACCTTCATCACCAGCCACGACTGGCTCGATCACCCCGGTTCGGTGGGCAAGGCGCTCTCCGGCATCCTGCACATCTGCGACGAGCACGGTGACGAGGTTCCCGCCGGAACCGAAGGCCAGGTGTTCTTCGAACCGACCGAGGGGATGATGCCGTTCGAATACCACAACGACCCTGGCAAGACTGCCGACGCGCAGAACAAGCACGGCTGGTCAAGCCTGGGCGACGTGGGTTACGTCGATGAAGACGGCTACCTGTTCCTGACCGACCGGAAGAGCTTCATGATCATCTCGGGCGGGGTGAACATCTACCCGCAGGAGATCGAGAACCTGCTGGTGCTGCACCCGAAGGTGGCTGACGCCGCGGTGATCGGCGCGCCCGATCCCGACATGGGTGAAAAGGTCGTCGCGGTCGTCCAGCCGATGGACATGGCCGACGCAGGGCCTGCCTTCGTCGACGAACTCACTGCCTATCTCGCCCCGCAACTGAGCCGGGTGAAGATGCCGCGCCAGATCGACTTCCGCGAACAGCTGCCGCGTGAACTCACCGGCAAGCTCTACAAGCGCTTGCTGCGTGACGAATACAAGCAGGCTTACGAACAGGCCGAAGCAGGAGCTGGAGCATGACCATGACCAGGCCCGTTGCCGACCCCGCTGATGCCATCGCAGTAATCGATCC
>JBJTMA010000039.1:0-10070 GCA_046063295.1 Novosphingobium sp. | reverse complement strand
CGCGGTCAGCGAACCGCCGCCCTGGCTGTCATTCATCTTCGCCGCACGCTCTAGCAAACGTGAGTGGAGATAGAACACGTCGCCCGGATAGGCTTCGCGGCCCGGCGGGCGGCGCAGCAGCAGCGACATCTGGCGATAGGCAACGGCCTGCTTGGAAAGGTCGTCATAAACGATCACGGCGTGCATGCCGTTGTCGCGGAAAAATTCTCCCATGGTCGCGCCGGTGGAGGGCGCGAGGTACTGCAGCGGGGCGGGCTCCGACGCGGTCGCGGCGACCACGATCGAGTATTCCATCGCCCCGTTTTCTTCGAGCTGGCGCACGATCTGCGCAACGGTCGAGCGCTTCTGGCCGACAGCGACGTAGATGCAGTAGAGCTTCTTCTTCTCATCGTCGCCGGCGTTGGCGGCCTTCTGGTTGATGAAGGTGTCGATCGCCACGGCGGTCTTGCCGGTCTGGCGGTCGCCGATGATCAGTTCGCGCTGGCCGCGGCCGACGGGAACGAGCGCGTCGATCGCCTTGAGGCCGGTCTGCACCGGTTCGTTGACCGACTGGCGCGGGATGATGCCCGGCGCCTTGACTTCAACGCGCTGGCGGCTGGCGGCGACGATCGGGCCCTTGCCGTCGATCGGGTTGCCAAGCGCATCGACCACGCGGCCGAGCAGGCCCTTGCCGACGGGAACGTCGACGATGGTGCCAGTCCGCTTGACGACATCGCCTTCCTTGATCTCGGCGTCCGAGCCGAAGATCACGACGCCGACGTTATCGGCTTCGAGGTTGAGAGCCATGCCCTTAACCCCGTTCGAAAACTCGACCATTTCGCCGGCCTGGACCTGATCGAGGCCGTGGATGCGGGCGATCCCGTCACCCACCGACAGCACCGAGCCAACTTCCGAGACTTGCGCCCCGGTGCCGAAGCTGGCGATCTGGTCCTTGATGACCTTCGAAATTTCTGCGGCGCGGATATCCATGGTCTTGCCTTAGCCTTTCATCGCATTCGCGAGGGTGTTCAAACGGGTGCGGATCGAGTTGTCGATCTGGGTCGAGCCGATCCGGACGATCAGTCCGCCGAGAATCTCGGGGTCGACCGTGGCGGTGAGCTTCACGTCCTTGCCCTCGCGCGCCTTCAATTTGGCGGCGATGGCGGAAATCTGCTTGGCGTCGAGCGGGTGAGCGCTGGTCACCGTCGCGGTCATTTCGCCGCGTGAGGCCGCTGCGATTCCGGAAAAGGCGCTGACGATCTGCGGCAGCTTCGACACGCGGCGATTCTCCGCGAGCACGCCGAGGAACTGCTGGGTCAGCGGCGCGACGCCGAGGTGCTTGCCAAGCGCGATCATCGCCGCCTTCGCGGCTTCGCGGGTGAGGCGCGGGTTGCGAATCAGCGCGGCTAGATCGCTCGATGCGGCGACGGCCTGGCCCAGCCGATCGAGATCGCCCTCGACCGCAGTAACCGCCTTGTTGTCGGCCGCCAGTTCATACAGCGCAGAGGCGTAACGCCCTTGCAAACTGGCAGTAATGCCGCCGGAATTCTCCACGCGCGTCGCTTCCTTACATAGGGTGCGTTGTCGGGGCAGGTTCGTGCAGTCCACACGATGGCCCCGGGGACGGGGGCGCGCATAGCCATGATTGTGCTGCGATGCAAGGTGGGGCAAGGAACTTCGCTCATGACGAGCGGAGAGGCAGCCGAAGATGGGCGAAACCATACATCTGGAGATGTCAGACGGGCATCAGATGCCGTGCTATCACGCGGTGCCCGTAGGTGAGCGTCGAGGCGGGCTGGTGCTGGTGCAGGAGATCTTCGGGGTCACCGACCACATCCGCGAATTGTGCGACGAATACGCCGGCGATGGTTATGAAGTGATCAGCCCAGGGCTGTTCGACCGCGAGGAACCGGGATGCGAACTTGGCTATTCGGGCCCGGATTGGGAACGCGCCGTGCAGATCGCGCGCACCGAGCATAACTGGGATCAGGGCATCGACGATACCGCCCGGGTGATCGCGTGGATGAAAGCTAAGGGCGGCCCAGTCTTCATCACCGGCTATTGCTTCGGCGGCTCGGTTGCCTGGCGCATGGCGCAGCTATCGGATGATCTCGATGCGGCGAGCTGCTATTATGGCGGCTATATCGCGACCCGCTTCGCCGACGATCCCGCCAAATGCGCGACGATCTGCCACTTCGGCCGGTACGATTCGATGGTGCCGATCGAACCGGTGGAGCAGCTGATCGCCAAGGATCACCCCACAGCGCAGATCTTTATCTATGAGGCGGGACATGGCTTCAACTCCGACCGGCGCAAGGATTATCATCCGGAAAGCGCTGACCTCGCCAAAGACCGGACATTGATGTTGTTCCGTGCTCTCGGAGGCTGAAAATGGCGAAAATCCTCATCGTCCTCCCGCAAAGCGACTTCGATCCGACAGAGGTCGCCTTGCCGTGGCTAGTGTGGAGCAACGCTGGGCACGACGTGTGCTTCGCCACCGAGAGCGGCCAGCCCGCTACTTGCGATCCGGTCACGCTGACCGGCGACGGGTTGCCCAGACTCGCCGGATCGCTGCGCTGCCGGCTCGAGGGTGAGGCTGCCTATGCGGCAATGATTGCCGCTCCGCGCTACAAACGCCCTCAGACCTGGGGGGCATCGCGCGCGCAGGACTATGCCGCGCTGCATTTCCCGGGCGGGCATGCCCCAGGGATGAAAAGCTATTGCGAGAGCGGGGAGGTGCAGAGGCTCGCCAAGGAGGCATTCGCGGCAAACCAGCCGGTAAGCGCGATCTGCCACGGGGTTCTCCCGCTGGCCCGGGCAGGCGTGCTCAAGGGTCGGCACACCACTGCGCTGACGCATCTTCAGGAGGAGATCGCGGTGCGGCTGACCCACAAGGCGCTCCCCGGCCATTACCGTACCTATCCGGTCAGCGTTGAAGCCGAAGTGCGCCAGCGCATCAAGCCGGGCGGCAAGTTCGAGCAAGGCCCGCTGTTCCCGCGCTATGCTGGATCGAAGAAGCCAGAGGCCGGATTCGTGGTGCAGGACGGCAACTATCTATCGGCCCGTTGGCCCGGCGATGCTTGGACCCTGGCGCTACGGCTCAACGAATTGCTTTGACCGCAAGGGGCGGGACGCGGCGCTCCGGCTATGAAGGCAGAAGGCCTCCATCACCGCGATGGAGACTGAAATGACCTACCGAATCGAAGGACTGGCGCCTGCGCAATTCGCGCCGCTGTTCGCGCTGAGTGACGCTGAATTGGCCAAGCGCGGAGCCCGCCGCCTGACCGCAGCCGCCAGCCGCGGCTTTCCCTGCCGGGTCAGTCTGGAGGATGCCGTCGAAGGTGACGAGCTGATCCTGCTGCACCACACCAGCCACGACGTTGATACGCCGTATCGCAGCAGTTACGCGATCTATGTACGGCGCGATGTCGAACCGCGACATTTTGTCGATACGACACCGCCGGTATTCGAAGGCCGTCCGCTCGGGCTGCGTGGGTTTGATGCCGATGGCACGCTGCGCGACGCGCGACTGGCTTTGCCGGGCGAGGCGGATACGAAGATTCGCGACCTGTTCGGCAACCCGGACATTGCCTATATCCATGCGCACAACGCCGCGCACGGCTGCTTCGCCGCGCGGATCGACCGGTTCGAGGAGCAAGCGTGATGTTGGCCGACGACGATTGCTGGACCGCGGTGCTGGCCCGCGACAAGGCACACGACGGCCGCTTCGTGACCGGCGTTCTGACCACCGGGATCTATTGCCGCCCAAGCTGTCCCGCGCGCCATCCCAAGCGCGAGAACGTGCGTTTCTTTGCCAATGGCGATGCGGCGCGCGAGACCGGGCTGCGGCCCTGCCTGCGCTGCTCGCCCGACGACGTCAGCCGTGACGAGCGCGCCGTGCTTGCCGCGATCGCGGCGATCAAGGCGGCGGAACAGCCGCTCGCACTGGCTGCGCTGGCGACGGAAACCGGCTATTCGCCGGCGCATTTCCAGCGGGTGTTCACGCGCGCAACGGGGCTGTCACCGAGCGCCTATGGGCGCGCATTGATGGCTGAGCGAGCGGCGCAGGCGCTGACGCAGGAAGGCAAGGTTACCGAAGCGATCTACGCCGCAGGATATTCGGGCCCATCGCGGTTCTATGAAGCCAATCAGGGGAGACTGGGAATGAAGCCTTCGGCATGGGCCAACGGCGGCAAGGGGGCGACGATCCATTGGGCTGTGGTCCCGACATCGCTCGGTGCGATGCTCGTCGCGGCGACCGACAAGGGGGTTTGCCGGCTGTCGTTCAACGAAGGCCGCGAGGCGCTTGAGGCGCGGTTCCCGCACGCAGAACTGATCGAGGGCGGCGAGGCCTTCTCCGGGCTGCTGGCCGAGGTTGTCGCGGCGGTCGAAGCGCCAGGCGATTCTGCGCATATCCCGATCGACGTGAAGGGCACCGCTTTCCAGGAAGCGGTTTGGCGCGAACTGCGCCGGATTCCCAAGGGGGAGACCCGGACCTATGCCGAACTGGCGGCGGCGGTGGGCAAGCCCAATGCGGTACGCGCCGCCGGATCGGCCAACGGCGCCAACCATGTTTCGGTGTTGATCCCGTGCCACCGGGTCATCCGCACGGGCGGCGGGCTGGGCGGCTATGCCTGGGGTCTCGATATCAAACGCAAGCTACTCGAAAAGGAAGCAAAATGACTGACCCAGTTGCCACCTTCAAGGCGCTTCACGTTCCGGGGGATCCATTGGTCCTCTTCAACATCTGGGATGCCGGCAGCGCGCGGGCTGTTGCCGGCGCCGGGGCCAAGGCAATCGCTACCGGCAGTTACGGCGTTGCCGAAGCACAGGGATTCAAGGACGGCGAGACATTTTCGATCGAGGATGCGCTGCGCAATCTCGAACGGATCCTCGGCGTAGTCGAAGTACCGGTGACGATCGACTTCGAAAGCGGATATGGCGATAACGCTGCAGAGGTCGGCAAGTCGGTCCAGCGCGCCCGCGATGTCGGCGCCGCGGGGATCAACATGGAAGACCGCATGCCTGGCGAAACCGCGCTACTGCCGCTGACCGATGCCGCCGAGCGGGTCGCAGCCGCGGCGTCGTCGGGCCTGTTCGTCAATGCCCGGTGCGATGTCTATCGTGGGGTCAAGCCGGAAGACTACAGCCAGCAGCACATCGACGCGGTACTGGAACGCGCTGAAGCCTATGCCAAAGCAGGAGCAGGGGGACTGTTCGTGCCCTTCCTTGGCGATCATCCCACTATCAAGGCGATCTGCGCGGCGTCTCCGCTACCGGTGAATATACTGTGGGGTCCGGGCCGCGGCACGCGCGCAGAACTAGCGGCGCAGGGCGTGGCGCGGATCAGCTATGGCCACGGCCCGTGGGCGGCGGCGATGGATTGGCTGGGTGAGCAGGCCAAGGCCGTGTTCGCAGGCGAGATCGTTCCTTACGGCAGCTAAGTCGCGCTACTTCGCCGGAGCCGCGCTTTTGTCCGGGGCCTTGGCATCGCGCATTGCTGTCAGCATCGCCAGAAGCTTGCGGCCGGCCTCACCCTCGTGCGGATCGTGCGCAAGGAATTCCACCAGCCGGATGGCGCGATCGAATTCGCCCTGGTTGGCGAGGTCGAAGGCGTACTGGACGCGAACCTCGGTAACCTCGGGCTCGAGTTCGAAGGCCCGCTGCAGCGCTGCGTGCGCCACTTTCGACGGGGTCCTGCGCTGGAACACGTAGCTGTCGTACCATTCAAGCAGAACCGTGGGATCGTCGACCGCATGGGCATTTGCGGTCACGAGGTAGCTGCGCGCCCTGGTCCAGTCTGCAGCGCTGTCATTGCCGGCGGATTCCAGACGCTTGAACAGGATATCGGCTTTCAGCACGTTGGCGCGGACGTGGTTCGGATCGGCTGCGAGCGCCTTGTCGGCAGCAAGCTCGGCAGCGCGTTCGCCAGTTTCCTTTTCGGGCTTCTCCGCATCCGAGACGAGCTCGCGTTCGGCCAGCGCGAGTTCATACCATAAATCGGCTCGCCCCGGGTTGGCCTGGGCGAGTGCCTTCAGGCTGTCGCGCGACTTGGCATCAACCCTGCCTTGCAGCCGATTGAGTTTCAGCATGACAAGGCGCCCGGAAATATCGTCGAGTTCGCTTGCCGTCATCGCGCCGTCGGCTGGAAGCGGGTTCTTCGAACTCCAGTATGCAAGCTTGCCGTTGAGGTAGGAATCGAGCGCCTTGTCGAACTGCTTGAGATCGCCAAAGACCTCGGCTGCCGCTTCACGCTCGCTCTTCCCCTGCGCGATGGCAGTGAAGTAAGCACTGGCCTTGCCCTTGTATGCGGGCGATGCGCTGAGCATGTGAACCAGCAGCCACGAGCGCCCATAGAACACGTCGGTCTGTTCGGGTGTCAGGCCTTCGGTGTCCCCGAACAGCAGCTTGTCGATCGGCAGGTGAACCCCTTCGATCAGGCCATAGGCGCGGTGATAGGCCGGCTTGCCCATCGTCCAGTTGCCGTCATCCTTGAATGTGACGGTCGAAAAATACTCAGCGAAGCCTTCGACGTACCACGAGGGATAGGCGTAGCTGAAATTGCGAAACATGAAGTGGTGGGCATATTCGTGGAACAGGACCGTCATCCCATCCAGGTCGAACATGCCGTCACCCTTGGTACGGTTCGCAACCGCGTAGCTACCTTCCTTCTGCGGGGAATAAAATCCTGCAACGTCCTGCGTCCGGCCCGCGTAGAGGTTTGACACGGCATCCTGGCTGCCAAGGAAATAGACCGTCAGCTTGTTCGGATTCTCGTCAGTCGCGATGTCGAACTTGGTACGCAGCAACTTGTCGAACCGTTCAAGCTGCAGGCCGAATTTCTGCATTTCCTTCGCCGAACCCGAGCTATAAACGACGAAATGTCGCGTTTCGCCCCTGAGCCATTTGGCCTGCGCCGGCGCAACCGCGAATAGCTGGGCCAATAAGGCAAGTACAAAGGCGACCAATGTCTTGGCTTTGTTCATTTGCGGAAGCTGCCAAAGTCAGGCCGCTCCGGCAAGTCCCTCGTATTCAGACAAAAGAATAAGGGTCGACATCAATTCCAACGCGCACGCCTGGCGGAAAATTGAGCGGCTCCAGCCACGCGCGGATGATCGCCTGGATTTGCGCCGAACGGCGTGCGTTGATCAGCAGGCGATACCGGTATCGCCCGCGCAGCTGGGCAAGCGGGGCAGGCGCCGGACCCAGAACAAGGACGTCGGGCAAGTCGGGCCGCACCCCGCCGATCGCGCGGGCGGCATCGCGCGCCTCTGCCTCGTCCTCGCTCGAGACGATGATCGCGGCCCACCTTCCGAACGGCGGCGCGCCAGCCTCGCGGCGGCCCTCGGCTTCGGCGGCGTAGAACGCGTCGCGATCCCCCGATGCGAGCGCAGCGATTACCGCAGCTTCGGGATGACGCGTCTGGATCAGGACCTCACCCGGCTTGTCACCGCGGCCCGCACGCCCGCCGACCTGCGCAACCTGCTGGTAGGTGCGCTCGGCCGCGCGCAAGTCCCCGCCCTCAAGTCCGAGATCGGCGTCGACCACGCCGACCAAGGTAAGGTCGGGGAAGTGATAACCTTTGGTGACGAGCTGGGTGCCGACGATCACGTCGATCGCCTTGCCTTCGGCCTTTTCGACGAAGCTGGCGATTTTTTCGGGGCTATTGAGCGTGTCCGAGGTAACCACGGCGACGCGCGCTTCGGGCAGCAGCTCGGCCACTTCGTCGGCGATCCGTTCGACCCCTGGGCCGCAGGCGACGAGGCAATCCGGGGTGTGGCATTCGGGGCATTCTTCTGGAGTGCCGGTCTCATGCCCGCAGTGGTGACAGGCCAGCCGCCGCGAGAGCCGGTGCTCAACCAGCCAGGCGCTGCAATTGGGACACTGGAAGCGATAGCCGCAATGCCGGCACAGCGTCAGCGGCGCATAGCCACGGCGATTGAGGAACAGCAGGCTTTGCTCGCCGCGCTCCAGCCGCTCCTTCAATTCCGCGACCAGCCGCGGGGCCAGCCATCGACCGCGTTCGGGCGCCTCTGCGCGAAGGTCGACAATGCTGACGTCCGGCAGCTGCGCTCCCCCGAACCGCGAAGGAAGGTCGATCTTTTCATAAACCCCGGCCTCGGCCAGCTGCAGCGATTCGAGTGCAGGCGTTGCGGAGGCCAGGATGACCGGCACCTTCTCGAACCGGGCGCGGATCACGGCGACATCGCGGGCGTTGTAGCGCACCCCGTCATCCTGCTTGAATGACACCTCGTGCGCCTCGTCGACTACGATCAGGCCCAGTTTGGCGTAAGGCATGAACAGGGCTGACCGCGCGCCCACCACAACCTGAGCCTGGCCCGAAACAATCGCCCGCCACGCGCGCCTGCGCTCGCTTGCCTTGAGGCTCGAATGCCACAGCACCGGCGGCACGCCGAAGCGCTGCTCGAAGCGGCGCAGGAAGTTCTGCGTGAGCGCAATCTCGGGCAGAAGCACCAGCACTTGCCGACCCATCCCGACGGCTTGTGCAATGGCTTCGAAATAGCATTCGGTTTTGCCCGAACCGGTTACCCCATCGAGCAGGAACGGGGCAAAAGCCTGTGCCTGCACCGCGGCGATGAATTTGTCCGCGGCAGCCTGCTGGTCCGCGCTTAGCTCCGGCACCGCAAATTCGGGCCGGGGGCGCGGATAGGGCCGATCAAGATCGACCGTCACCGGCTCCAGTACACCGGCTCCCACCAGTCCGCGCAGCACTCCTTCTGAAACGCTGGCCAGTTCGGCCAGTTCGCGGATGCTCGCCTGCTCGCCGTGCAAAGCGTCGATCGCCGCAAGTCGCTGCGGGGTGAGCCGCTTGGGCTCATGGCCCGAAAGGCGATATTCGGTCGTGGTTCCGCCGCCGCGCAGCGCGGCCGTGCTGCCGAGCGCCATCCGCGCCACCGCATTCATCGGCGCGACGTAATAGTCCGCAGTCCATTCGATCAGGCGCCGCAGGGCTGCGCTGAGCGGCGGGACCGGCAGCACTTCGAGGATCGGGCGGAGCTTTGCATCGGGAACCTCTTCCCCGGCAAGCCGTTCCTTTTCCCAGACAATGCCCAGTACCTGGCGCGGGCCAAGCGGGGCAATGACCATTGATCCGATTTCGGTCGCCATGCCGTCTGGAAGGCGATAGTCGAGGACGCTGAGAACCGGGTTGAAGACAAGAAGGCGGACGCGGTTCATGCGGATGCCTATGGGGGCGATGGTCGCCAGTTTGCAAGGAGGGGTCACATGCACACGTTCGGAAATGACGTCATGGCGCGCCGCGCTTTCCTCGTTGGAACCGCCGCCACCGGCGGTTTGCTGCTTTCGGGCTGCGAGAGCATGGGCGGGCGCTTCAGCATGGTCGAAGCGATCCGGCGCCTGCTTACCTTGTCATCGCAGGCGGCCTTTGCACTGCTGACCGCTCCAGGCGGTTTCTGGGACAGCGAGGTAGCCCGGTTTGAAGCGCCCGAACTGTTCGGCAATGCCGGGACAGGTCTTCTGAAAAACCTCCTGACTTCAACGGTATTCAAGCAGAACCTCCAGCACCAGCTCAACATCGTCGCCGAAAAGGGGGCCGAACGCGCTGCCCCGGTGGTCTATGACGCGGTACGTGGCATATCGATCCCCGATGCCGTCAATCTGGTCCGCGGCGGGCCCACTGCGGCGACAACTTTCCTGCGCGGCCAGATGGGGCCAGCGCTGATCAATGCGATGATCCCGCAGCTTTCCGATGCGCTGCGTGTCAGCAGCGACCCGATCCTTGGCCAAGCTGTGCGCGCGCTTTCAGGCGTGGACATTGGCCAGATGGCGCTGTCAGTCGCCAACCGCGCGGACAATTCGATCTGGTACCAGATCGGGCATGAAGAAGCCGCGATCCGCGCGCATCCCGAAACCACCAAGGATCCACTGCTGATCGGGGTTTTCAAGGTTCTGGGATAGCCTATAGCGGGGGCAGACTCGCATCATAGGAGCAGCCCCCGTGAAGTTTTTTGCCGACACCGCCGAGATCGAGGACATCAAGGAACTGGCCGCCACCGGCCTGCTCGATGGCGTCACCACCAATCCCTCGCTGATCGCCAAGTCGGGGCGTG
>JBJTMA010000038.1:0-24903 GCA_046063295.1 Novosphingobium sp. | reverse complement strand
GGATCCCGATCTTCTGGCTCGCCCGGCAGGCGATGAATACGTCTCCACAAGCCTAGCAGGCGCACCCCCGCGCGCTTAGGTTGGCGCAATGGGAGAGCAAAAGATCGCACTGCTGACCGCGGGCGGAATCGCGCCGTGCCTATCGGCTGCGGTCGGCTACCTGATCGCGGGCTATTCCGAAGCCGCGCCTGATGCAGAAATCATCGGCTATCGCAACGGGTACATGGGCCTTCTGCAGGGGCATTCGGTCGCGATCAGCGAGCAGGCCCGGAAAGACGCGCTGACCCTGATCGAGCACGGCGGCTCGCCGTTCGGCAACAGCCGGGTCAAGCTGACCAACGTGGCCGACTGCGTGAAGCGGGGGCTGGTCAGCGAAGGACAGAACCCATTGCACGTCGCGGCAGAGCAGCTGGTTCGCGACGGGGTGACAATCCTCCACACCATTGGCGGTGACGATACCAATACCACCGCTGCGGACCTGGCCGCCTATCTGGGTGACAATGGCTACAAGCTCACCGTGGTCGGCCTGCCCAAGACGATCGACAACGATGTCGTGCCGATCCGCCAGACGCTGGGGGCGGTATCTGCCGCCGAACAGGGCGCGCTATTCTGGGAAAATGCCGTCAACGAACAAAGCGCATCACCCCGGATCCTGCTGATCCATGAGGTCATGGGACGCGACTGCGGGTGGCTTTGCGCGGCGACTGCGGCAGATTACCGGCACCGGCTGAAGCGCCAGAAGTTTCTGGTGGATGCCGACTATTCGATGGACCTGCTCGACATCGATGCAGTCTATGTTCCGGAAATTCCGATCGATCTCGATGCCGAGGCCGTGCGTCTGCGCGCGGCGATGGACAGGAAGGACTGCGTCTCTATCTTTCTCTCCGAAGGCGCTGGCGTGGGCGATATCCTGGCCGAGATGCAGGCGCGCGGCGAAGAGGTGCAGCGCGACGCCTTTGGCCATGTGCGCATCGACACCGTCAACCCCGGCCAATGGTTCGCCGAGCAGTTCGCGCGCAAGCTCGGCGCCGAAAAGGTGCTCGTCCAGAAAAGCGGCTACTTCGCTCGCTCCGCCCGCGCCAATGCCGAAGACCTCGCGTTGATCGAGTTGATGAGCCAGCACGCGGTTAGCAGCGGCCTGAACGGATTGTCCGGCGTGGTCGGTCATGACGAAGGCGTGGCCGGTGAACCCCTGCGCACGATCGAGTTCCCGCGCATTCGCGGCGGCAAGCGATTCGACATGTCGGTCGCCTGGTTCGAGGACCTGCTGCGCGAAATCGGCCAGGGTTAGGCGAAGGCCGCAGCCTTTCGCAGTAGCTGGTAGGCCTCGACAACAGCCTGCAGTCGCGCTTCGTGGCTGCGGTCACCACCATTGCGATCTGGATGAAGCGTTCGAACCAGTTCGGCATAGCGCATGCGCAGCGCCTTGCGGTCAGCATCAAGCGGCAGCTCGAGTATTTCCAAGGCGCGGCGTTCATCCGGCGTGACCACCCGGCCGTCGACCCGTTCGGCAGGGCGCCGCGCCCGCGACCGGGCGCTGATCGCCTCAAGCGGATCGGCAAAGTCGGCCCAGCGCGGCACCGCATCGATCCCCGCTGTGGCCGAAAACGCGCGCGTCTGCCGGTCCCAACCATGGACCGGATGCTGTGCGGCAATGATTTCCTCGGGAGTCATCCCGGCGAACCAATTGTAGCCCGCGTTGAACTCGCGGACGTGATCGAGGCAGTACCAGCGATATTCACCCGGTCCGTCAAATCCAGAGGTGCGCGGCCCGGGCGCGCGAAACTCGCCCGGCTCAGGGCAGCCCGGCACTTCACAGGCGCGGCCTTTGGCGGCATTGCGCCCATGGAATCGATCGTGCTTCACCCCTTCCACATGGCGATTGATCGGCTAGAAGGGAAGGCATGCCCGGCCCCATAGCGAACGAAATCGAACAATTGCTGACCGCTGCTTTCGCGCCGACAAACATGGCGGTGATCAACGACAGCGCCCGCCACAATGGTCACGCCGGGGACGATGGCTCAGGCGAATCGCATTTCACGATTGAAATCGAAAGCGCTGCCTTTGCCGGCACGTCGCGGATTGAACGCCAACGCATGATCAACCGCGCGCTGGGCGATATCCCGGGCCAGCGCGTTCACGCGCTGGCGATTAAGGCAAGGGCGCCGGGAGAGACGTCATGACCATCGAAGCAACGATCCACCCGGTTACTCACGACCTCGGCGCGTTCCAGGTTCGGCGAGCCCTGCCCTCGCCCCAGCGGGTCATGGTCGGGCCGTTCATCTTCGTCGACCAGTTCGGCCCGGCGCACCTGCCGCCGGGGCAGGCGATGGATGTCCGCCCGCATCCACACATCGGGCTCGCCACCGTCACCTGGCTGTTCGAAGGCGCGATCGATCATCGCGACAGCCTGGGCAGTTTCGCAACGATCCGCCCGGGCCAGGTCAACCTGATGACCGCCGGGCGCGGGATCGTGCACTCCGAACGCTCGCCGCAGACCGAGCGGATCGACGGCCCGCATCTTTACGGAATGCAGACTTGGCTAGCTTTGCCCGATGGGCGCGAAGAGATCGCGCCTGCGTTCGAGAGTCTGGCCGACCTGCCGCTGGTTGAAGACAACTGCGCCAGCGCGCGGGTAATCATGGGTTCGCTGTGGGGCCATACCGCGCCGACGACGCAGCAAGCCGCGACGATCTATGCCGAGATTGTCCTAGCCCCGGGCGGATCGATCCCGATCGATGCCGAGGCTGACGAGCGCGCGGTGATGCTGGTCGGCGGCGAGGCCATGCTCGGTGGCTTGGAGCTCGAACTCTATTCGCTCGTGGTGCTCGCGCCGGGCCAGGCGATGAAGCTTGGCTCGACCCTCGGCGGGCGGGTGATGCTGCTCGGCGGCGAGGCCTTTACCACTCCGCGTCACGTCTGGTGGAACTTCGTGTCGAGTACGCGCGAGCGGATCAATCAGGCGAAGGCCGATTGGCGCAGCGGCGCCTTCGGCATCGTTCCGGGCGATAGCGAAGAATTCATTCCGATACCGACGGTCCCGCTGACCAACAGCGATCCGCAGCCACTGTGAGGGGATTATAATGACATTTGCCGGACAAGCCGCGTGGATCACCGGAGCATCATCGGGAATCGGCGCGGCGCTGGCCCGCGGGCTTGCCGCGCAGGGCGCGCGGGTAATTCTGTCCGGCCGCAATGTGGAGGCGCTTGAGGCCGTCGCAGCCGATTGCGCGGAAACGCTGGTGCTGCCGTTCGAAACCACCGATCATGCGGCAATCGGGCCCGCCGCCGACAAGGCTTGGGGCTGGTCGGGTGGGATCGACCTGCTGGTCAACAACGCCGGCATTTCGCAGCGGAGTCTCGCGCAGGAGACCGATTTCGCGGTCTACCAGAAGATTATCGACGTTGACCTCCTTGCGCCGATCGCGCTGACGCAGGCGCTGCTGCCACGGATGGTCGCGCGCGGATCGGGCCGGATCGCGATGATTTCGAGCATTGCCGGCAAGGTCGGGGTGCCTATGCGTACAGCCTATTGCGCGGCCAAATTCGGCCTTGCCGGCTATGGTGACGCGCTGCGCGCCGAGGTTGGGCATCTTGGGCTGCAGGTACACAACATCTACCCCGGATCGGTCGCCACCGACGTGTCGCGCAATGCGCTGACTGCAGACGGCGGCAAGCGCGGCGTCAGCGACAAGGTCATCGATAATGGGATCAGGCCTGAAGTGGCGGTGGCCCAGATGATCGAAGAAATGCTGGCCGGGAGCCGCGAGATCATCGTCGCCGAGGGCGCGGAAAAGGCAATGGGCGAAGCGCGCCGCACGCCCGATGCATTGCTTGACCAGATCGGCGCCTTCATGGCCGCCGGTTACGTCCAGCGCATGAACGACGGCGCGGAATGATGGAGCAGCAACGGGTAACGCTGGCCAACGGGATAGAGCTCGACGTGGTCGACGCCGGGCCACGTGATGCGCCGGCGCTGATTTTCCTTCACGGCTTCCCCGACAGCCACCGCACCTGGCGCCACCAGATCGCGCACCTCAAAGATCGGTACCGCTGCATTGCACCGGACCAGCGCGGGTATCGCGGTTCGTCAAAGCCCAAGGGAGTGGAGAGTTACACGCCCGACAAGCTGATCGGTGACGTGTTCCTCCTCGCCGACGCGCTTGACATCGACCAATTTACCGTCGTCGGCCACGACTGGGGCGGCGCGATCGCCTGGGGCGTGGCGATCACCGGGCAGACGAACGGCCGCGTCCCGCGCGCGGTCATCATGAATGCGCCGCATCCGGTCCTCTTCCCGGAACTGCAATACACCAATCGCGCCCAGCGCCAGGCGAGCCAGTACTTCCGAACCTTCCGCGATCCCGAAAGCGATCAATTGGTCGAGCAGTTCGGCCTTGCCGGGGTCTTGCTCAAGGCATTCGGAACGCCGCCCGAAAATCCCAGGATGGACGCGGACGAGCGGGCGGCGTTGCTGAAGGACTGGGAGAACCGCGAAGCGGCTATTGCCATGCTCAACTGGTACCGCGCCAGTCCGGTTGCGGTTCTGGACATGGAGGCACCGTTTGAGCTGCCGGAAGGTTGGAAGCGGTTACCCCTTCCCCGAATGACCATCCCCACGCTTGTCGTCTGGGCCATGGCCGATGCCGCGCTTCCGCCGGAGAACCTCGATGGCCTCGATGAATTGATCGATGACCTCACAGTGGTCCGCGTTCCCGGCGCGGGACATTTCGTCCAGTGGGAAGAGCCCGAGGCGGTCAACGCGGCGCTCGATGCCTTCCTGGCACGCACAGATGGCGACTGAACCGCGCCGTGGCGGCATGGGCGCGGCGGTGGTCGCCGCAGCCAAGGCGGCGCGCAATTCGCTGCTGCGCAACCACAACGGCGGGCATGCCCCGGTCAGCAATCTCGAGCTGTTCTTCGACCTCGTCTATGTCTTTGCTATCACCCAGATATCGGGGTTCGTTCACCATCACCTCGAACCGATGGGTCTTATTGAAGGAGCCTTGCTCTTCCTCGCGGTGTGGTGGGCCTGGATGTACACCACCTGGGCCGCCAACTGGCTCAATCCCGAACGGATCCCGGTGCGCTTGCTGCTGCTTGCGCTCATGTTCGTCAGTCTGGCGATGGCGGTAGTCCTGCCCAAGGCCTTTGCCGACAAGGCGCTCAACTTTGCGCTGTTTTACGTGGCGCTGCAAATAGGCCGCAGTGCAGTCGTGGCGCTGATGTTTGGCAGCGAAAAAGCGCCCAACACGCTCAACATGTGGCGGATAACGATCTGGTTCGCGGCTTCGGGAGTGCTCTGGATCTATGGCGCGGTTGCTGGCCACGAGACCCAGCTGGTGTGCTGGGCAGCAGCCTTGACCATCGAATATGCGGGACCCTTCGCGCTTTTCCGCACCCCTGGGCTTGGCCGCTCGAGGCTCAGCGACTGGAACATTTCCGGCAGCCACATGGCCGAACGCTGTTCGCTTTTCATCATCATCGCGCTGGGCGAAGGGATCATCGTTACCGGCGCCAGCTTCGCCGGGCTGCCGATGCAGATGGGCCGGGTCGCCGCGCTGGTCATTGCCTTCATCTCGTCGGCCCTGATGTGGTGGCTCTATTTCGATCTTGGTGCCGAGCGCGGCGCGCGCATGATTGCAGGTCACGCACAGGTCGGCCGGGTAGCGCGCAATGCCTACACCTACCTGCATATGCCCATTGTGCTCGGCATCGTGATCTGCGCGGTCGCCGATGCCCTGCTTCTCGAAGACTGGGACAGGGCGGTGACCCACCAGTTCCTAGCCGTCCAGATCGGCGGACTGCTGCTGTTCATCGTCGGGGTTGGGCTGTTCAAGCGCTCGGCCAATGCACTCGGCAACTTTCCCTTTTCGCACCTGATCGCGCTGCTGCTGATCGCGCCGCTGGCGGTGTGGAACTGGCTCTACCCGATGACCACTGCGGGACTGGCACTGGGCTGTACTCTGATCCTGCTGTTCACTGCCTTCCAGGAATGGGTCTCATACCACGGCGGCTGGGTCGAGCGCTGGGAGGCCCGCGGCTGGCGGATCGGAACGATCGTACGCGAGCGCTCCGAGCGCCGCCGCGCCCGGCGTCTGGCCAAGGAATCCGCGCTCGACGGCTAGATCACCCGGTCGCTGCCGCCCCAGCCGATCCAGGCTCCATGCGGGTGCGCGCGGGTAACAACTTCGCCCTGCTCTCCGCCCGGCCAGTACCGCACCACCATCTCGTGGATGTGCAGGACCCGGTTGGCCTCAAGCGCGACCCAGGCGAGCGGACGGTCGGGCGTGGCCCTTGCGCCTGCCGCTTTCATCGCCGCGGTAACCCGCACCTGCTGGTCTTCAGGCACATATTGCCAGACGATCGAATGCATAAGCATCCGTGTCGTACCTTCGGCCTGCGGCTTGGCGAGCTCCGCCTCTACGAAGTCCGCTGCGTTCATGTGCACCAGATCGGGCGCTCGCTTCATTGCTTCGGCAATGGCGGCTTCCATCCGCTCGAACCGCACGGTGTGTTCGGGCCAGATGTAGGCCTTGAGCCTGGTTGCCTGATCGGGGTCGGTCAGGTCGACCGGCGCTACATCGCAACCTTTCGTCGAAACGATCTCGATCGACCGGTCTGGCGGGGCATCGCCCTGCCACTCGGGTGCGAAGCGGATCGCTCCAGGTTCCGGCCCGACCTGCACTCCGCCAAGGTCGTAGTGATAGCGATCCAGCATCAGGTTGATCCCGGCGCTTGATCCAATTTCCAGACATTCGAAGCGCGGCGGCAAGCCATTTTCAGCAAGCCACAGCATCGCGGCGATAAAGTTCGCTGACCGGCCAGCCTCGTTAGTCTGCGGCGGACCATCGAGCCACGGGAGCAACCGGGCTTCATGCCGATGCAGTGCCGCTGCAAGAATCGCGGCATCGTCGGCCGGCTGCCCCTGGTATATCGCCCCAAGTGCCGGCTCATCCCCGGTCAGATGCAGCGAATGGATCCCGCCGGCAATTCGCAGCGGCACGGCATCCGCCAGCGGCGCGCCCGACCAGGTGCGGATACGATCGAGCACCGCGCCGCCCTCGCCCGCTTCAAGCAGGTCGTGAAAGGCCGCGACTATTCGCGCTGTTACCGTTGCTCCAGACGCTTCGCAGTAAGCCACCTGGTTAGCAAACGCCGCGGTCACGATGCCCGGGCCGCTCGCGTTGATGTCGATGAATTTATAAGGCTCAGCCATGCCGTACCTCCTGCCTGCTTATTTGTTGCAGATGCGAACGACATGCTCCCATTTGCTGCAATGCACAAGTGTCCGCGGCCTTGCCTTCTTGCCCTTTGCCAAGGGTGCGCTTAAGGCCCGCTCGCTATGCCGCAACCGCTGATCTTTGCCGTGCCAAAGGGCCGCATCCTTGATGAGGCGCTACCTTTGATGGCGCGCGCCGGCGTGGTTCCCGAATCCGCGTTCAACGACAAAAAGAATCGCGCCTTGTCCTTCGCGTGCGAAGGCTGTGATATGCGGATTATCCGCGTACGCGCGTTCGATGTCGCCACCTTCGTCGCGCATGGTGCGGCATCGGTCGGCATCGTCGGCTCAGACGTGGTCGAGGAGTTTGCCTATCCCGATCTCTATGCGCCGGTCGATCTTCGCTTCGGGCGATGCCGGCTTTCAGTATGCGAGCCAAGCGTGCGTGCCCCGGAATCCCGCGCCAGCCATTTACGGGTCGCGAGCAAGTACCCCAATCTTACAATGCGGCATTTCGAACGGATGGGAATCCAGGCCGAAGTGGTCAAGCTCAACGGCGCGATGGAACTCGCGCCCGGCTTGGGTCTCGCCAGCCGGATCGTCGACCTCGTCGAAACCGGACGGACACTCAAGGACAACGGACTGGAGGAGACCAGCACGATCCTTGAGGTTTCGGCCCGCCTGATCGTCAATCGCGCCGCGCTCAAGACCGACGAGCGCGTTGCTGCGCTGGTTGATCGTTTCCGTGCCCTGGCCAGTGAAGCGCCAGAACTGCGTGGGGCCGCCTGATGCTGCGACTCAATTCCCGCGACCCCGGCTTCGACCAAGCCTTTCGCCGCCTTGTCGCCGACCGGCGCGAGAGCGACGAGCACGTTGCTCGCGACGTCTCGGTGATCCTCAGCGACGTTCGCAACCGCGGCGATGCCGCATTGGTCGAGGCTACCGCGAAGTTCGACGGACATACGCTGTCTGACGATGCTTCATGGCAGGTATCCGCCGAACAGTGCCGCGAAGCCTTCGATGCGCTGAAGCCCGATTTGCGAGCTGCGCTTGAGCTCGCCGCGCAGCGCATCCGGGCGTTCCACGAAAAGCAGCTCCCCAAGAACCGGGACGAAACCGACGAAGTCGGCGTGCGGATGGGCGCGAGGTGGCGTCCGGTCGATGCTGCCGGACTTTATGTTCCCGGCGGCCGCGCTGCCTACCCCAGCTCGCTTCTGATGAATGCCCTCCCCGCAAAGGTTGCCGGGGTTGAGCGACTGGTGGTTGTCACGCCCAGCCCCAAGGGCGAAATCAATCCCCTGGTCCTGGCTGCCGCGCATCTGGCGGGGGTCGACGAAGTCTGGCGGGTCGGCGGGGCGCAGGCAGTCGGCGCACTTGCCTTTGGCACTCAGCGGATCAAGCCAGTCGACGTTGTGGTGGGGCCGGGTAATGCCTGGGTGGCGGAGGCGAAACGCCAGCTCTACGGGGTCGTGGGTATCGACATGGTCGCCGGTCCCAGCGAAATCCTGCTGATCGCCGATGGCCGGAATGACCCAGAGTGGACGGCTGCCGACCTGCTCAGCCAAGCCGAGCATGATCCGTCCGCGCAGTCGATCCTGATAACCGACGATCCGGTGTTTGCCGATTCCGTGGCCGACCGGATCGGGGTCGAACTTGCCATGCTGCCCAGCGCACGCGTCGCCGCCGAAAGTTGGAAGAACCACGGCGTGATCATCGAAGTCGCCAGCCTCGACGAGGCGCCTGCCCTCGCCAATGCGCTTGCGGCTGAACACGTCCAGATCTCGACCGACAAGCCCGAGGCACTGTTCAAGCAGATCCGCCACGCCGGATCGGTGTTTCTCGGTCGAATGACCCCAGAGGCAGTGGGCGACTATGTCGCAGGCCCCAATCACGTGCTCCCCACCGGGCGCCGCGCGCGGTTTTCATCGGGCCTGTCGGTGCTCGACTTCATGAAGCGCACCAGCTTCATCCAGCTAGATGACGCGGCATTGCAGGCAATCGGGCCAGCAGCAATCCACCTCGCTGAGGCCGAGGGCCTTCCAGCGCACGCACGTTCAATCGAAGTGAGACTAGGCATATGAAGGCGCGCTCAAAGGCCCGTGCAGCGGCCCGTCTTGCCGCAGTTCAGGCGCTCTACCAGCTCGACATGGAAGCGCCCGCAATGGCGCAGCTGCTTGACGAGTTCCACCGTCACCGGCTTGGCGCGGAGATCGAAGGCGATCAGTACGCTGAGGCGGAAATCCCCTTTTTTGACGATGTCGTGCAAGGCGTAACCGCGCGCAAGGATGAGATTGATGGCATCCTCTCGGGCAAGCTCGCCGAAGGGTGGAAGCTCGAAAGGCTCGACAAGACCATGCTCCAGATCCTGCGCGCCGGCACCTTCGAACTGCTCGCCCGCGCCGATGTGCCGGTTGGCACCGTGATCTCCGAATATGTCGACGTCGCCCACGCCTTCTTCGAGCAGCGCGAGGCGAAATTCGTCAACGGCGTACTCGATGCGGTTGCCAAGGTGGTGCGCCGCTGAGCGCCGAGAGCGCCTTCATCGCCGCCTTGCGCAATTTGGCCGCGCACCCCGGATCGCGCGGCTTTGAAGACGATTGCGCTATCCTCGAGATCGGCGGCGAGACGCTGATCCTGACTCACGACGCGATGGCCGAGGGTGTGCACTACCTGCCCTCGCAGGACCCCTCGGACGTGGCCTGGAAACTTGTCGCCAGCAATCTGTCCGATCTTGCTGCAAAGGGGGCTGAACCCATCGGCGTCCTGCTCGGCTATCAGCTTGCACAAGACAATGCCCGGTTCGTTACCGGACTGACCGAAGTGCTCGATCGCTACAGCGTCCCGCTCTTGGGGGGCGACACGATCTCGGCAAGCGGCAACCAGGTGCTGGGCCTGACTGCACTGGGTCGCGCGACACATCGGCCGGTGCCATCGCGCAGCGGCGCGCGCGCTGGCGACGGTCTATGGATAACCGGTCCGGTCGGCGCAGCGATGCTTGGTTTCGAGGCTCTCAAAGGCGGTATCGGCGATAGCCTCGCCTATCGCCGCCCTATCGCTTTGCTTGACGAGGGTCGGGCGCTGGCGTCGCTGGTGAGCGCGATGATGGATGTCTCCGATGGCCTCTTGCTCGATGCGCAGCGGATGGCGACGGCGTCTGGCGTGACGATCGACATCGATCGCGGTGCAGTCCCGATCGCCACCCCGGACGCCCGCCGCGACGAGGCGCTGCGTTGGGGCGAGGACTATCAACTGCTCTTCACCGCGCCCGCCAACTCGCGGTTTTCGGTGGACGCGCATCGCATCGGTACGGTCATAAAGGGCGGCTCGGCCCCGCTGCTGGTCGATGGATCGCCTCCCGCCGGCGCGTTGGGATACGAACACCGCTGATAGCCTGCGCACAACGCGCCGCAACGGCGTTGCATTGCCCGGAAAGCCCCCTATACCTCTCGCCCGCAAGCCCCGCACAAGCGGGGCTTATCGTATGGGAACAAACAACAGGGGGAGCGTTCTGTGAATCCCGTAACTATCTCTATCGTCCTGGGGCTGATGGCCGTGCTTTACGGTTTCATCACCAGCCGCCAGGTGCTCGGCTCGTCGCCGGGCAACGCAAAGATGCAGGAAATCGCCGGTGCGATCCAGGAAGGCGCGCAGGCCTACCTAAAGCGGCAGTACACCACGATCGGCATCGTTGGCGTGGTTGTGGCGGTCATCATCGCCCTCACTCTGGGCAAGATTTCCGCGGTCGGCTTCGTGCTTGGCGCGGTGCTTTCGGGTGCGGCGGGCTTCATCGGGATGAACGTCTCGGTTCGCTCGAACCTGCGGACCGCGGCAGCGGCGCAGCAAGGGCTGCAGCAGGGCCTGACCCTGGCGTTTCGCGCTGGTGCAATTACCGGCATGCTGGTGGCGGGTCTCGCCCTCCTCGGCATTTCGGTGTTCTTCTGGTACCTGATCGGCCCTGGTGGCTACACGGTCGGCGGTGAAGACCGCACTGTCGTCCAGGCGCTTACCGCACTGGCCTTCGGCGCCTCGCTGATCTCGATCTTCGCGCGTCTCGGCGGCGGCATCTTTACCAAGGCTGCCGACGTCGGCGCTGATCTCGTCGGCAAGGTCGAAGCTGGCATTCCGGAAGACGATCCACGCAACCCTGCGGTTATTGCCGATAACGTGGGCGACAATGTGGGTGACTGCGCCGGCATGGCCGCCGACCTGTTCGAAACCTATGTCGTAACTGTCGGTGCAACCATGGTGCTCACCGCACTGTTGCTCAAGGGCGCGGAAAACCTCGTCGGCCTGATGAGCATGCCACTATTGATCGGCGGCGTGTGCATCGTCACCTCGATCATCGGCACCTATTTCGTGAAGCTCGGCAAGAGCAACAACGTGATGGGCGCGATGTACAAGGGCTTCGTCGTCACCGCGGTGCTGTCGATCCCGGCGATCTGGTGGGCGATCAGCTTCATTCTCGGCGGTAACATCAACGCCGATGTCGGCACCCTTGCGGACGGCGATGCCTATACCGGCATGAGCCTGTTCTGGTGTTCGATGCTGGGTCTGGCCATCACCGGTCTGATCATCTGGATCACCGAATACTACACCGGCACCAACTACCGCCCGGTCAAGTCGATCGCCAAGGCTTCGGTCACCGGCCATGGCACCAACGTCATCCAGGGTCTCGCCGTGAGCCTTGAATCGACCGCGCTGCCGACCATCGTGATCTGCGCCGGCATCATTGCCGCGTTCCAGATCGCGGGCCTGATGGGGATCGCCTATGCTGCCACCGCAATGCTGGCACTGGCCGGCGTGGTGGTCGCGCTCGACGCTTACGGCCCGGTGACCGACAATGCCGGCGGCATTGCCGAAATGGCCGGTCTCGACGACAGCGTTCGTGAAAAGACCGACCTGCTCGACGCGGTGGGCAATACCACCAAGGCAGTGACCAAGGGTTACGCAATCGGTTCGGCGGGCCTTGGCGCGCTGGTGCTGTTCGCGGCCTTCACCACCGACCTTCGCGAGTTCTTCCCGGACCTCAAGGTCGATTTCAGCCTTGAGAACCCCTATGTCATCGTCGGGCTGCTGCTCGGCGCGCTGCTCCCGTACCTGTTCGGTGCGATGGGCATGACCGCGGTGGGCCGTGCTGCTGGCGACGTCGTGATCGACGTGCGCGAGCAGTTCAAGAACGACCCGGGCATCATGGCCGGCACCAGCCGTCCCAACTATGCCCGCACGGTGGATCTCGTCACCAAGGCGGCGATCAAGGAAATGATCGTCCCCTCGCTGCTCCCGGTGCTTGCTCCGGTTGCAGTGTTCTTCGTGGTCAAGTTCGTGTCGCACGATGAAGCCCAGGGCTTCGCCGCTCTCGGCGCGCTGCTCCTCGGCGTGATCGTCGGCGGGCTGTTCGTGGCGATCTCGATGACTGCCGGCGGCGGCGCCTGGGACAATGCCAAGAAGTACATCGAAGACGGCCACCACGGCGGCAAGGGCTCTGAAGCCCACAAGGCCGCGGTAACCGGTGACACGGTCGGCGATCCCTACAAGGATACAGCCGGTCCTGCCGTCAACCCGATGATCAAGATCACCAACATCGTTGCGCTGCTGCTGCTGGCCGCTCTCGCGGCGCACTAAGCGCTTCACCCTGTTGGGGAAAACGGTACCCCGTCCGGAGCAATCCGGGCGGGGTTTTCGTTGACCATGCCGCGCGATTAGTTAGTTTCCACCTGGTTAGAGGCCCGGACGCGCCATGCGCCGGGTGGGGTCAATACTGGTAGGGGACTTATGCGAAAGCTTCTGAAGACGTTCGGCGCCAAGGCGTTTATTTCGCTCGCACTGGGAGCGAGCACAGTTGCGCTTGCCGGCATTGGGCCGTCGAGCCTGCTTGCCGACACCCCAACGGCGAGCGCCGGTGCCAGCCGCATGATCCCTCCGGCAGAATTCGTGAAGAAGGCCAACATGCGCAGCCCGCGCCTGTCGCCCGATGGCCGCTATCTTGCCTATCTTGCCGGAGCAGGTGGCAAGGAAATGCTAGTTGTCATGGATCTCAACGATCTGTCCAAGCCGGCCAAGCCGATCTTGCAGGCAGAAGAAGCACGCGAAAGTGGTGACCGGACCATGGCCGGCTTCCGTTGGATCGGCGGTCACAGCATTGTCATGACAATCCAGTCGCGTGAGGATCTGGGTAACGGACTTGGCGATTTCGGGCGGCTGGTGGCCTACAATGTCGACACCGGGAAAATGATCCAGCAGGCCTGGCGCGGGGCAGGCGGGAACGCGACCCGCATCCTCTATGTCGACCACGACAAAGGCGAATACCTGCTTGAACGCACCGCGGTGACCGGCTCGACCGAGCGCTGGGGGCTGCCTGAAGTCGTCCGGGTCAATGTCGACACGGGCGAATACACGATGGTCCAGCGGACCAACCCGATCGTCCAGCAGTGGTTTGCCGACGGTGATGGCGTCGTGCGCGGCGGGCTCAACAACAATCGTGAGAACGGCAAGGTCCAGATGCTGTACCGTTCGAACGAGAAGGAGGCGTTCCACACCGTCTTTCACGAAGCCGACAAGAGCTTCACCAACGGTCCACCCCTCCCCGAAATCGTGATGCCGGGAAGCGACACGGCCTACGTCCTGTCGCGCAAGGACGGGTTCACCAAGGCTTACAAGGTCGATATGTCGACCCTGACCTTCGGCGACGCCGTTTACGCCACCCCCGGGTTCGACCTGCAGGATATCGTCACCGATTACGACAACCGCTCGATCCGCGGTTACCGCACTTTCGACGGTCAGATGCGAACGGTCTATACCGACGGCAAGTACCGCGAAATCCAGGGCTTCATGGATGAACTGTTCGGCAAGGGCGAGGCGACGATCGTCGACAGCGATCGCAAGTCGGAACGCCTGATCATCTTTGCGGGCGGCATCTCGAAAGGTGGCGGCTTCTACCTCTACGACACCAAGACTGCCAAGATCGACCTTCTCAACTGGCAGCGCACCGCGATCAAGGATACCCCGCTCAACCCGGTCAAGGCCGAATGGGTAACCGCGAGCGATGGGACCAAACTGCAGGTCATCGTGACCACGCCCCGTCACCGCTCAGGCAAGGCACTGCCAGTCATCATAATGCCCCACGGCGGTCCGTTCGGGGTCATCTCGGCAACCAATGCACTCGAGCCGTGGAACCAGCCGCTCGCCGAAGCCGGTTATGTCGTGATCCAGCCGAACTATCGCGGGTCGGGCGGCTATGGCCGTGCTTTCGAGCAGATGGGACGCGAACCCGGCGGGTACGGCGTGCGCATGCAGGACGACCTTACCGATGTCCTGAACCATTACGCGGCTTCAGGACTGATCGACCCGAAGCGCGCCTGCATCATGGGGTGGTCCTATGGCGGCTATGCATCGGCACGCGGCGCGCAGCGCGATCCTGGGCTGTGGCGCTGCGCTGTATCGGGCGCCGGCGTGTACGATATGCCGCTCATGAACAAGTGGGACGCATCGCATCTCGGCAAGTTCAGCAGCGGTTTCCAGGCCACATCGGACAATCCGGAGGGCATCAGCCCGGCAAGCAACACGTCAGGCAAGTGGGCGCCGATCCTGATCGTTGCCGGCAAGCGTGACCAGCGCATTCCGCTTGAGCAATCGCAGACCCTGGTCGCCAATCTCAAGCGGTCCGGCAAGGTCGAAGGCACCGATTATCGCTACATCGTCCAACCGCAGGGCACGCATAACCTGCCTTATGATGACGTCCACATCCAGTGGATCGACGAGGCGCTGGCATGGCTCAACCGGTTCAACCCGGCCTACGCCCCCGGCGACAGTGACAAGCCGCCAGCTTGAGCTTTCGCCTGCGTTAGCCATTCCTTGGCACTTGGCGCTTATGACCTCCATCGGGCGATCAGTCGCCGCGATGGAGGCAGGGGCGCTTGGCAAGCAGCGCATTGGCAGGTCCGGTTGAACGCGATTGCGCGGTAGCGCAGGCGCAGCCATGCCAGTTTTCCGCAAGCTTGGTCGACTGGCGGTCCATGGACGCGCCCGTCCAAGTTCTCGCATGGGACGGCCTCAGCGCCTGCGCCGCAGAACCCAATCCGTTTTACGAAAGCTGGTACCTGCTGCCCGCCCTGCGCGCGTTTGATCCGGAAGGTCGCATCAAGATTCTCCGCTTCGCCGCGGGCGGTGACCTAGCGGGCTTGCTCCCGATCCAGACCAGTCGCCGCTATTACAACTGGCCGGTCCCGCATCTCTCGACATGGGTCCATCCCAACTGCTTCCTCGGCGCGCCGCTTGTCGCGCGCGGGTTGGAGCGCGAATTCTTGCGCGCGCTGCTTGCCTGGGCCGATGCCAATGCCACGGGCAGCCTGTTCCTGCACCTTGCCCAGCTTCCCCTCTCAGGTCCGCTCTACGAGGCTTTGCAAACCGTACTCGCCGAACAGAACCGCCACGCAGCGCTTGTTCATCGTGAGGAGCGGGCCATGCTGGCTTCGAACCTTTCCCCCGAGGCCTATTTCGAAGCCTCGCTTTCGGGCAAGAAACGCAAGGAACTGCGCCGCCAGTTCAACCGCCTGGCCGAGCTTGGCGAAGTGAACCTGACCAGAACCCAGAGTGAAGAACATCTGCCGAGGTGGATAGAAGACTTCCTTGCGCTCGAACATTCGGGCTGGAAAGGTACGCAAGGCTCTGCGCTCGCATCGCACCAGTCGACCACGCTGCTGTTCAAGGGAGCGTTGTCTGGCGCCGCTTCGCGAGGCAAGCTAGAACGGCTGACACTCAGCCTCGATAACGAACCAATCGCCATGCTCGCCAACTTCCTTACCCCGCCGGGCGCCTTTTCCTACAAGACCGCGTTCGACGAACGCTATGCGCGTTTTTCGCCGGGTGTTTTGGTCCAGCGGGAAAACCTGGCGCTGCTTGGAAACCCGGCGATAGAGTGGTGTGATAGCTGCGCTTCTGCGGATCATCCGATGATCGACCACATCTGGCGCGAGCGCCGCGCAATCGGCCGGTTCTCGATCGCCATCGGCGGCAAGCTGCGCCGCACTGCGTTTGCCCAGCTTGCCAAAGCCGAACTCAGGCGAAATCCTACCGGCATCTAGATCTTCCGCCCCATTGACGCGTTGCCAATCGCAACGCAAAGCCGATGGCATGGATAGCGAACTCACTCCGGAACGCCTGGTCAGCGGCCTCGTCAAATTGCTCGAGCCCAAGCCCGAAGGCGATGACCGGTTCACCGGGCGCAAGAAGCGCGGAGGGGTTGGCCGCGTATTCGGTGGCCAGGTGATTGCCCAGGCATTGCTTGCGGCGGAAGCAACTGTCGATCCCGCCCGTCCGGCGCATTCGCTTCATGCCTACTTCCTGCGCGGCGGTAGCGAGGATTTCGAAACCGAATACCAGGTCGCGCGCGATTTTGACGGCGGCAGCTTTTCCAATCGGCGCGTCGTGGCGAGCCAGCAAGGCCGCCCGATATTGAACCTCACCGCTTCGTTTCAGAAGCATGAGGAAGGACTGCACCACGTCGATGCCGAAATGCCGGTCGTGCCGGGTCCCGAGGAGCTTGAGAGCGAGGTCGACGTGCGGCGCCGATTTGCCGAACAGGCGCGTCCCGAGGCCCGCCACCACTTCTACGCCCCGCGCCCTGTGGAGATGCGCGCGGTCGAGGGGCGACACTGGATGAACCCGCAGCCCGCGCCGCCGCGCAGTCATTCATGGTTCAGGACAGTCGCCCCCCTGCCCGACGATCCGCGCATTCACCGCGCCGTGCTGGCCTTTGCCAGCGATATGTCACTGCTCGGCACCTGCGCGCTGCCGCACGGCCTGTCGTGGGCCCGGGGCGAAGTTGTCAGTGCCAGCCTCGATCACGCGGTGTGGTTCCACGCGCCCTTCCGCGCCGACGAATGGCTGCTTTACGCCACCGACAGCCCATGGAGCGGCAACGGCCGCGGCTTCAACCGAGGCCGCGTGTTCACGCAGGATGGCCGTCTGGTCGCCAGCGTCGCGCAGGAAGGGATGATCCGCAAGGTCGTGCCCAAGGGTTGAGCTGTTCATATCTCCGCAGGTGAGGCTGAACCGGTGGACACAATGGACAGCGTCCAAAGGAAGAAATCTCGGGTGGCGTGTGCGTGACGTTGGTGCCACCTTGTGAACGTGCGGTTTGGACAATGTGAAAGAGCAAGTCCGCGCCTAGCATTCCGAGCAAATGTAGGAAAACCCGTAGGCGGGTTACGGCCAAGAACGAGGGGAACGATACGATGAGCGAGACGGCAGAGATTGCGATCGGCGGCACTTGCAACGATCGTTTCGCCCGGGTGCGTGATGCCTTCGATGGCAACTTCGCGCACAACGGTGAGATCGGCGCGTCGTTCGCGGTCACGTACAAAGGCGAGATGGTGGCCGACCTCCACGGCGGATGGGCCGATGCGGCGCGGACCCGTCCGTGGAACGCCGATACGGTGGTCAACGTCTGGTCGACCACCAAGGGTGTCCACGCCACCTGCTATGCCATGGCGGCGGATCGCGGGCTGTTTTCGTATGACCAGCCGGTCGCCGATTTCTGGCCCGAATTCGCGGCCGAAGGCAAAGGCGCGGTGTCGATCGGGCAGCTGCTGTCGCACCAGGCGGGACTGTGCGGTTTCACCACCCCGGCAGGTGAGCCCGACCTGGTAGCGGAAGGCGCGGCGGCAAGGCTGGCGGCGCAGGCACCGATCTGGGCTCCGGGCAGCGCCAGCGGCTATCACGCGCTGGCGATCGGCATCCTCGGCACCGAGCTGTTTCGGCGGATCGAAGGCCGGCCGATCAAGCAATTCGTCGCCGTAGAGATTGCCGGTCCGCTGGGCGTGGATTTCACAGTTGGTTTGCCGACGGGGCAGGAGCACCGCTGCGCCGAACTGGTGCCGCCGCCAGCCTCTCCGGTCGATCCAGCGTCATTTACCCCAGCGCAGATCGCCGCACTCGGCAATCCGCCGCTCCGCGCCGGATTCGCCATGACCCCCGAATGGCGCGCCGCCGATCTCGCCTCGGCCAACGGCCACGCCACCGCCCGCGCCCTGGCGGCGATTTATGCGGCCCTGATCGACCCGCAGGGCGGGCTCGTCTCCCCCGCTGGTCTCGCCAAGGCCACCGCCCAGCAAATCCGCAATGTCGACCTCGTGCTCGGCATCGAATGCGACTGGGCCGCCGGTTTCCTGCGTAATTCGAGCGGCGTGTTCGGCCCGGTCGCCGCGACATTCGGGCACACCGGCTGGGGTGGCTCGTTCGCAGTTGCCGATCCCGAAAACGGCATCACCATGGCCTACACGATGAACCGCATGGACGCGAACCTGCGCGATGATGCGCGGGCCAAGGCGCTGATCGCAGCGGTTTACGCGTCGCTATGATCACCCGCCCGGGTGATAGAAATCGTACACCGTCTGCGCCACCGCTGCACTGACCCCTGGCGCGCGCTGCAAATCCTCCAGCCCCGCCGCGCGAACCTTGCTCGCGGTGCCGAAGTGCAGCAGCAGCGCGCGCTTTCGCGCTGGACCAATGCCTGGGATTTCATCGAGGGGTGAGGCGGTGATCGCGCGGCTGCGTTTGTCGCGGTGCGCACCGATGACGAAGCGGTGCACTTCATCGCGCAAGCGCTGGAGGTGGAACAGCAATGGGGCGTTCTCGGGCAGCATTTTCTCACGCCCATCGGGGAAGTGGAACACTTCACGCCCCTCGCGGCCATGACCGGGGCCCTTGGCGATGGCGATCAACGGGACATCTTCGATGCCGAGCTCCTCGAGCGCGTCCTTGACCGCCGACATCTGCCCCTTGCCGCCATCGATCAGCACGAGGTCAGGCCACATTCCGCCATCGCGGTCGGGGTCTTCCTCTTGCGCGCGGGCGAACCGCCGGCCGAACACCTCGCGCATCATGCCGAAATCGTCGTTGGTCTGGGCCTGCTTGATGTTCCACTTGCGGTACTGGCCCTTGATGAAACCGTCAGGCCCGGCGACGATCATCGCGCCGAGTGCATTGGTGCCCTGGATGTGGCTGTTATCGTAAACCTCGATCCGCTGCGGCGGTTCGGCCAGTTCAAGGAATTCGGCGAGCTCGCGGTTGAGCCTCGCCTTGGTCCCGCTTTCGGCCAGCCGCCGCTCGAGCGCCTCGACCGCATTGCGGCTCGCCTGCTGGACCAGCCGAAGCCGGTCGCCGCGTTGCGGCACCGCGATTTCTACCTTGCCGCCAGCCGCGCCGGCAAAGGCCTCGGCAAGAAGCTCGGCCTCGGGCAGCTTGCGGTCGAGCAGGATCGTGCGCGGCGGCGGTACTTCTTCATAGAACTGGGCGAGGAAGCTGGTTAGCACCTCCTCTTCGTTCAGCCCCTCGGTATGGCTCGGGAAGAATGCGCGGTGGCCCCAATTCTGCCCGCCGCGAATGAAGAAGGCCTGGATACCGTGCTGGCCGTTCTTGCAGGCGGCGGCGAAGATATCAGCGCTGCCCAGGCCCTCGGCGTTGATCGCCTGGCTGCCCTGGATGAAGGTCGCCGCGCGCAGCCGGTCGCGCAGCATGGCGGCGCGTTCGAAGTCGAGCGCGGTAGCCGCTTCCTCCCTCTGCGCGTTGAGCTTGGCCTGGACAGCGCTTGACCGGCCGCCGAGGAAATCCTTCGCCTCGGCCACCAGGTCACGGTAGCCAGCCTCGTCGATCCGCCCGACGCACGGCGCCGAACAACGCTTGATCTGATAGAGCAGGCATGGCCGGTCGCGGCGCGAAAAGAAGCTGTCGGTGCAGCTGCGCAGCAGGAACAGCTTCTGCAGCGCATTGATCGTGGTGTTGACCGAACCCGCGCTGGCGAACGGCCCGTAATAATTGCCTTTGGCCCGCCGCGCGCCGCGATGCTTCTGGATGCGCGGGAAGGCGTGATCGGCACGCAGCAGGATGAAAGGGAAGCTTTTGTCATCGCGCAGCAGCACGTTGTATGGCGGGCGGAAACGTTTGATCAGCTGCGCTTCCAGGAGCAGCGCCTCGGCCTCCGAATTTGTGGTAACGATGGTCATCGACCGGGTCTGCGCGACCATGCGTTTCAGCCGCAGCGGCAGCCGATCGACCTGCGTGTAATTGGCCACCCGGTTCTTGAGCGCGCGCGCCTTGCCCACGTAAAGCACGTCGCCGCGCGCATCGAGCATGCGGTAGACCCCGGGCTTGGGCTTCAGCGTCGCCTGCACCTCGCGGATCGCGGCCACCCCGGCCTCAAGGTCGGGCTGGCTGCCCTTCATCGTATAGGTCGCCTTGTCCTCGTGGAAACGGTCGGAGCCGTTGGGAAGATCGGGGCGGCCGGCTTTGGTCATGATTCAACGCGATACAGCGGTCCGGGCAGGCACGGAAGGCGCTTGTTGACGGCGGGTCGCTTTGTGTTACGCTGCACCGCACAAGCCCGAAAATAACGGGATGCTGCGTGGGAGAGTAACGGATTGCGCCAACTCCAGGGCATGGATGCATCGTTTGTTGCGCTGGAAACGCGCAACTCCCCCATGCACATCGGGTCGATCCTGATCTACAATCCGGAAACCGCGCCGGGCGGGTTCGTCCGTTACAAGGATATCCTGCGCTTCTTCGAGAGCCGGATGCAGCTTTCCAAGACCATGCGCCAGCGGCTGGTCCGCGTTCCGTTCGACCTCGATTATCCCTACTGGATCGAAGACAAGGACTTCGATCTTGAATACCACGTCCGCCACCTCGCGCTGCCCAAGCCGGGGGACTGGCGCCAGCTGTGCATCCAGGCGGCGCGGATCTTCGCCCGTCCGCTCGACCTGACGCGGCCGCCGTGGGAATTCACCATCGTCGAAGGGCTCGACAATATTCCCGGCGTTGCCCCGGGCAGCTTCGCAATGGTCACCAAGGTGCATCACGCGGCGATCGACGGCATGTCTGGGATCGACCTGATGGAGGCGCTGCACACGCTCGATCCGCATGCCCCGCCGCCCAACGAGCCCGACACCTGGAAGGGTGAAGACGTACCGAACTTCGCCGAACTCCTGACCAAGAGCTGGATGAACAACCTGGCCAACCCGGCGCGGCAGATCGATGTCGCGGCCAAGGCGATGCCGGGGCTGGCGCGGACGATCAAGGGCCTGATCAGCAAGGACTTCAAACTTCACGGCGAAATGCTCGCCCCGCGTACGCGCTTCAACGCGGTTCTTTCGCCTAACCGGGTGGTCGAGGGGCGTTCGGTTTCACTCGCCGACATCAAGATGATCCGGCAGGCGGTCCCCGGGGCGAAGGTCAACGACGTGTTCCTGACCATCGTCGGCGGGGCGATGCGCAAGTACCTCAAGGCCAAGGATGACCTCCCCGACCGCACGCTAACCGCGATGGCTCCGATTTCGGTGCGCTCGGATGGCGAAAAGGGCGATATGGGCAACCAGGTCGCGGCGATGATCGCTCCGCTGGGTACACACCTCGAAAATCCGCTCGAACGGCTCGACTACGTCCATTCGCAAACCAAGAATTCGAAGGCAATGACCGACGCAATCGGCGCGCGGAACATGACCGAGATGAGCAAGGTTTCACCGGCGCTGTTCATGGCGCTGGGCGCGCAGCTCTATACCCGCCTGGGCCTTGCGGACCGGGTTGGCCCGCCCTTCACCACCGTGGTCACCAATGTGCCGGGACCGCCGGTGCCGATCTATTCGACCGGGGCAAGGCTGGAAAGCATGATGGGCCTGCTCTGCCTGACCGACGGGATGGGTCTGGGCCACGTGGTGCAGAGCTACGTCAAGGAAGCGACGATCGCCTTTACCGCCGATCGCAAGCTGATGCCCGATCCGGATTTCTACGCACGGTGCATCGAGGACAGCTTTACCGAACTGCGCGACGCTGCGCGTGCGGCGCTTGAAGCTGCACCTGCACCGACCGCGACCAAGGAACCAACACCGGACAAGCCAGTTAAATCTGAAACCAAGGCTAAGCCTGCGGGCAAGAAATCAGCCGCCAAACCCCGAAAGGCCGCAAAGAAATGACCGCAACCACCGCCGCGCGCGACGCGCTTGAGATCGAAGCCCGTCCGCCGCACCGGCTGCTAGCACTGGCCGAAGGACGCGCAGTGTTCGAACTCGCCGCGTTCATCGCCACCCGCCCCGCGCTCGGCATGCTGCCCAAGGGTGACGGCCATCCGGTGCTGGTGCTCCCCGGTTTCCTCGCTTCGGACAGCTCGACCAAACCGATGCGCCGCCTGCTCGATGATCTGGGTTATGCCAGCTATGGTTGGGATCTAGGCCGCAACGTTCGGGTCGACCTCCAGCGGGTCCACGAAATGGAAGCGCTGCTGCTCAAGATCCACAAGGAAAGCGGTCGCAAGGTCTCGATCGTCGGGTGGAGCCTGGGCGGCGTCTTTGCCCGCGAACTGGCCAAGCTTCACCCCGAAGCGGTGCGCCAGGTGATCTCGCTCGGCAGCCCGATCCACGACGACCGCCGCCACACTAACGCCAGCCGGCTGTTCGAATTCCTCAATGGCAAGGAGCCGGAGCCGATCAAGCAGGGCCACTTCACCGGCCTTGACCGGGCGCCGCCGGTCCCGACCACATCAATCCTGACCAAGACCGACGGCATCGTCCACTGGCGCGGTTCGGTACAACACCCGCAAAAGGGCAATGAACAGACCGAAAATATCGAGGTCCATGCCAGCCACTGCGGACTGGGAGTAAACCCCAGCGTCATGGTGGCCCTGGCCGACCGGCTGCGTCAGCCCGAAGGGCAATGGAAGCCGTTCAAGGCCAAGCTTTCGCAGCGCTGGATGTTTCCCAAGACCCGGCTGCACTAACACTTTAACGATAAATCCTCGCCTTAAGGCGAGGATTCCGTACGATATCAGTAAGCGCGTCCATCCACCTGGACATTGCGGATCTGGCCGCTGCCATCGATCGCGCAGGTGAAATTCGCTCCGTCGCCGGTGCGGCCCTCGATCCGCCAACCATCGCCATCGCGGTTGATCGACTGGACGTCGACGTTGCGGCCTGACCCGCGCGAGACTTCGTTGCTGCAACGGTTGACCGCGCTATCAACGCTGCCGTTCTGCTGCCACTGCTGGCCGCCATCATTGCCGTAGTAGCCGCGCTGATCTTCGCGCGGATAGTCACCCCGACGATCGTCGTCGCGGCGGTCGCGTTTGCCCTTGCTGGCGGCACTGGCGATTGCCGCGATCCCGCCAATAATCAGCACCCCGGCGATGACGTCACCCGCGTCGATCCGGTCGCGGTGGTGGTGACCGCCCCAGCCACCTCCCCAGCCCCAGCCCTGCGCGGCGGCCGGTGTGGCGGCGAGCGAAGCAACGGCGCTGACCGCAAGCGCAGCAGCTATGCGCGAATTCCGCTTGAACATGATTTTGCCCTCCTCAAACCGCGCTCCGCGCGGCCCCATTGCCCATGCGACTAGGCGGTTCAGACTTTCCCAAGCCTGAACCGCCCGTCGGTTACGTCATATCGTGGGATCAGAACCCGCGGATGCCGTCGATATCTAGGTCGGTGATCCGATTGCCCTCGTACTTGCACTTGAACGAACCACTGTCATAGCCTCGCAGGTTGTCGTTCCAGCCGCGGTAGTCACCGCCCCAGCCCTGGCCGTAGCGGTTGTAGCCGCCGCGGTTCCAGCCGCCCTGGACCGCGATGCGACCCTTGACCTGGAAGCCATAACGCGTGTCCTTCACCTCGCGGATGTCGGTCACGTCGGCACGCATGCCGCGGCTTGAGGCGTAACGTTCGGCCGCGTAGACGCACTGCTCAACCGCCTGACGGGGGTTGGTGCGGTACTGGTAACGGTCATAACCGTTGCCGCCGTAATAGCCGCCGTTGTTGTAGTAGCCGCCATTGCCATAGCCAGCGCGACCATAGGCATAGTCGCCATTGTAGCCGCGGTCGTTGTTGCGGCTGGCCGCCGAAGCGACCGCAGCGATCCCGCCGATGATCAGCGCGCCGGCGATCACGTCACCCGCCGAGATACCGTCACGGTCGCGATGGTCGGCAAGCGCCGGGGTGGCCGAAGAAGCAACCATCGCGCCAGCCGCGATGGTTCCGAGCAGGGCTTTGGAAACTGTCTTCATGGTCTTCATCCTTGGTTGTCCCGACGAGTCTGTCGGGGCTTGATGAAGGTGTTCTACCGATTCGGCGCTGGCATCAGCCTGAACTGCGCTGTCAGACGCCGTTCATCAAAAACTGCACTTTTCTGAACATCAAGCTTACCCGGCCTTAACCATGATCGCTTAAGCCCGTCAGAGATGACCCAGTGGATTGCCATGTTTGCCGGCCCGGCCTTCGCCCTGATCCTGATTGCCTGGGAGCGGCTGCGCGGCGCTCCTGCCACCGACTGGCGGATCAATCTGCAAGCGTGGATGCTCAAGATCGTGGGTGCGTTCACCGTCTATGGCGCGGTGCGCGCCTGGCACGGTCCGGCACTGATCGATGGCGCCGCGCTGCCCGGCTGGGCCGCCGTGCTGGTCTATTTCTTGGTCTATGATCTTGCCGAGTACGTTTATCACCGGCTGCAGCACAAAGTGCCGCTGCTATGGGCGATGCACTCGCTGCATCATTCCGATCCGAACATGTCGGTGCTGACCACCAATCGCCACTTCTGGGCCGATCCGCTGTTCAAATCCCTCACGGTTTGGAGTGTTGCGGCGCTGATCATCTCCCCCACGCCGACCGCGCTTGCAGTCTATTCGGCATTGGGCCTGTGGAACTTCCTGA